>CAVJGY010000022.1:0-12968 GCA_963648915.1 Acutalibacteraceae bacterium
GTATCAAGTGCCACACCGACAACGATCAACAGGCTGGTACCACCCAGCTGAATGCTCATACCGGTCAGGTTGCCAAGGATGATGGGCAGCACAGCCACCGCAGCCAGGAAGATCGCACCGAAGAGGGTGATCTTGTTCAGGGTGCGGGTGATGAAATCGCTGGTCGGCTTGCCGGGACGGAAGCCGGGAATCGAGCCGTTGTTGCGGCGCAGATTGTTCGCGATCTCAACAGGGTTGTACTGGATGGCGACATAGAAGTAGTTGAATGCCAGGATCAGCAGCAGGTAGATGACGATGTAGAGCAGCGACGTGTAGTTGAAGGTATGGAAGAAAGCATACCAGAACGGATGTGCTGCCTGATCGATCTGCAGGAAGCTGCCGATCGTGCCAGGGATCGAGACCAGAGCGGAAGCGAAGATGATGGGCATGACGCCGCTCATGTTCAGCTTCAGCGGCAGGTAGCTGTTCTGCCCGCCCATCTGCTTGCGGCCGACGACGCGCTTTGCATACTGGATGGTGATGCGGCGTTCAGCGTTCGTCATAACGACGATGAACACGATCACGACCAGTGCCAGCACGACGAGGAGCGGCAGCAGAATGTAGAACTGGGTCTCACCAGCGGCGGCACGGGTCAGCAGGCCAGTGACCGTCGTGTACAGGGAGGACCAGTTGGAAACGATCGAAGAGAAGATCAGAAGGGAGATACCGTTGCCGATACCCTTGTCATCGATCTGCTCGCCGCACCAGGTGATCAGCTGAGCACCTGCGGTGAAGGTCGCGATGATGACTACGGCGGTAAAGATACCAGCCGCACCGGTCGTATACTTCAGTGCGCCCATATTGCGGACCACGAAATAGTAGCCGAGGCTCATGATCAGAGCAATGATGCCGCCGGCATACCGGGTGATCTGCTGCAGCTTGGACTGGCCGTCCGGCTCCTTCGCCAGATTTTCCAGCGAAGGAATTGCGACGGTGAGCAGCTGCACAATGATGGATGCGTTGATATAGGGTGTCACACCTAACGCGAAGAGCGTGCATCTGGAAAGCGCGCCGCCGCTCATCATATCGAGATATGCGAGCATGTTGCCGTTGGAGAACATCTGCGTCAGCGCAGAGCTCGTGACAAACGGAACGGGGATCGCGCAGCCCAGGCGGTACACCACGAGGATCGCCAGCGTGAACAGGAGACGATTTTTAAGCTCGGGGATCTTCCATGCGTTACGGAATGTCTGGAACACCTTACATCACCTCAGCCTTTCCGCCTGCCTTCTCGATTTTCTCTTTGGCAGAAGCGGAATAGGCTGCGGCCTTGACGGTCAGAGCCTTGGTCAGCTCGCCGTTGCCCAGGACCTTAACGCCATCCAGAGTCTTCTTGACGAGACCCTTAGCCTTCAGAGCCTCGGTGTCGACGACGGCACCAGCCTCGAAAGCTGCTTCCAGATCAGCCACATTGACGATGGCGTACTGGGTAGCAAAGATGTTGTTAAAGCCAACCTTCGGCAGGCGGCGTGCCAGAGGCATCTGGCCGCCCTCGAAACCAGCGTGCTTCACGCCGGAACGGGCCTTCTGGCCCTTGCTGCCGAAACCGGCAGTCTTGCCATTGCCGGAGCCAATGCCGCGGCCCTTGCGGGTCACAGCCTTGTTTGCACCGGGAATAGCGTGCAGTTCATGAAGTTTCATTGCGTATACCCCCTGCTATTAGGCTTCGGTGACGCTGAGCAGGAAGCCGATCTTGTTGATCTTGCCCTGCGTAGCGGCATTGTCAGGCTGAACGGTAACGTCGCCCGGCTTCTTCAGACCCAGAGCCTCAGCGGTAGCGATCTGCTTTGCGCCGCGACCGATCAGGCTCTTCTTCAGCTCGATCTTGAGCATCTTCTCTGCCATGGTTTGTTACCTCCTTAACCCAGAATTTCTTTCACGGTCTTGCCGCGCTTCTCAGCGACGGACTCCGCGCTGACCAGGCCGCACAGACCTGCGAAGGTAGCAGAAACAACGTTGATGGGGTTGTTGGAACGCATAGACTTCGCACGGATGTCCTTGATGCCAGCAGCTTCAATGACGGCACGGACCGGGCCACCGGCGATCATACCGGTACCAGGAGCAGCCGGCTTGAGCAGAACGGCACCTGCGCCGTACTTGCCGACGATCTCGTGGGGGATGGTGGTGCCCTTCATGGCAACCTTGTGCATGTTCTTCTTAGCAGCAGCCTCGCCCTTGCGGATTGCCTCAGGCACTTCGCCGGACTTGCCGATGCCGTAGCCAATGCTGCCCTTGCCGTCGCCAACAACGACCAGAGCGGCGAACTTCATGATGCGGCCGCCCTTGACCGTCTTGGAAACGCGGTTGATGGAGACAACCTTGGTGATCATGCCGTCGTCTTCACGGTTTCTCATAGCCATAATGTGTTTCCTCCTCTCATTACAGCTTCAGGCCGCCCTCACGGGCGCCATCAGCCAGGGCCTTAACACGGCCATGATAAACGTAACCGCCACGGTCGAAAACGACCTCGGTGATGCCCTTTTCCAGAGCCTTTGCTGCGACCTTCTTGCCGATCTCAGCTGCGGCCTCGACGTTGCCGCCGTTGCCGTTGAAGTCCTTGTCCATAGTGGACGCCGACACCAGGGTCACGCCCTGCTCATCATCGATGATCTGAGCGTAAATGTGCTTGGCGGAGCGGAAAACATCCAGGCGAGGACGTGCTGCGGTGCCGCTGATCTTGTTGCGAACGCGGCGATGACGACGAAGACGAGCTTCGTTCTTGTCGATCTGCTTAACCATTGTCTTTCACTCCTTACCTTATTTCTTGCCCTTGCCGGCTTTGCCTTCTTTGTGCTTGACAACTTCGCCTTCGTAGCGGATGCCCTTGCCCTTGTAAGGCTCGGGCGGCTTCTTAGCGCGAATCTCGGCAGCGTACTGGCCGACCTTCTGCTTGTCAATACCGGTAACAGTGAAGTGGTTGGGATCCTGCCATACGATGGTGCAATCCTCGGTATCGGGGATGTTCACCTGATGAGAGAAGCCCAGGTTCATCACCAGGTTGGAGCCCTGCTTCTGGCAGCGCAGACCAACACCGACGATCTCCATCTTCTTCTCGTAGCCGTTCACAACACCGTTCACCATGTTTGCGATGTTGGTACGGGTCAGACCATGCAGGCTGCGAGCCTGTGCCTCGTCATTGGGGCGGGTAACCAAAACCTCATTGCCCTCGACCTTAACGGTCATCAGGGGATGATAGTTGGAATTCAGGCTGCCCTTGGGGCCCTTGACAGCGACGGTGTGTGCTGCCTCATCGACAGTGACCGTAACGCCAGCAGGAATGACGATGGGTTTTCTTCCAATTCTCGACATTGTCTTTTACCCCTTTCTTACCACACAAAGGCCAGGACCTCGCCGCCAACGTGCGCAGCACGAGCAGCCTTATCGGTCATGATGCCCTTAGAGGTGGAAATGATTGCGGTGCCCAGGCCCTTCATGACCTTCGGCATATCCTCGCAGTTGGTGTAGATGCGCAGGCCGGGCTTAGACACACGGCGCAGGCCGGCGATAACGGGTTCACCGTTTGCCTGATACTTCAGGGTGACAACGATGGTGCCCTGAACAGTGTCGTTCTTAACCTGCATACCCTTGATGTAGCCCTCGTCGACCAAGATCTGGCAGATAGCCTTCTTCATGTTCGATGCGGGGATCTCCACAGAAGGGTGTTTGGCAGTGCTAGCGTTGCGGATGCGAGTCAGCAGGTCCGCGATAGGATCAGTAATCTGCATGCCACTAACCTCCTTAGATTAGCTCTCATTTGTTTTATAATGATACCGCCCCGAAACCTTTGCCCCGGGGCGGAATCCGACATTCTAACCGGCCCCGGTTAATTACCAGGAAGCCTTCTTGACGCCCGGGATCTCGCCCTTGTAGGCCAGCTCACGGAAGCACACACGGCACACACCGTACTTACGCAGAACGGAGTGCGGGCGGCCGCAGATGCGGCAGCGGGTGTATGCGCGGGTAGAGAACTTAGCAGGACGAGACTGCTTCAGCTTCATAGACAGTTTAGCCATTGTACAAATCTCCTCCCTTAGTTGTTCTCGAAGGGTGCGCCCAGAGCCTTCAGCAGCTCCTTGCCCTCTTCATCGGTCTTAGCGGTGGTGACGAAGCAGACATCCATGCCGCGGACTGCATCGACCTTATCGAAGTCGATCTCGGGGAAGATGATCTGCTCCTTGATGCCGCAAGCGAAGTTGCCGCGACCGTCAAAGCCGTTGCCGTTGATGCCGCGGAAGTCGCGGACACGGGGCAGTGCGATGTTGAAGAAGCGATCGACGAACTCGTACATACGCTCACCGCGCAGGGTGACCTTGCAGCCGATGGGAGTGCCCTGGCGCAGCTTGAAGTTAGCGACGCTCTTCTTAGCACGGCAGACGACTGCCTTCTGGCCAGTGATCTGGCCCAGATCCTTCATGACAGCTTCCAGGATCTTCTCGTTGTCCTTAGCTTCGCCGCAGGCAACATTGATGACGACCTTGTCCAGCTTCGGGATCTGCATAACGCTCTTGTAACCGAACTTCTTGTTCAGAGCAGGAGCAATTTCATTGACATACTGTTCTTTCAAACGAGCCATTGTTCCTTACTCCTTTCTTACAGCTCTGCGCCGCACTTCTTGCAGACGCGAACCATCTTACCGTCCTTCTCGACGTGGCCGACGCGGACAGCTTTGCCGCACTTCGGGCAGACGGGCATGACTTTGGATGCGTACATAGCACCCTCAGCCTTGACGATACCGCCCTGCTCGCCCTGACGACGAGGCTTGACGTGCTTGGTAACCATGTTCTGGCCCTCAACGATGACCTTGCCTTCAGCGGGGCTGACCTGCAGGACCTTACCAGTGTGGCCCTTGTCCTTGCCGCTGATGATCATGACGTTGTCGCCGGTTTTAACATGAAGATTATTCATTTTTAAAACCTCCTTACAGCGATTCCGGAGCCAGGCTCAGGATCTTGGTGTAGCCGGCATCACGCAGCTCACGAGCAACGGGTCCAAAGATACGAGTACCCTTGGGGCTCTTGTCGGCCATAACGATAACGGCGGCGTTCTCATCGAAACGGATGTAGGAGCCGTCGTCGCGGCGGACGCCATGCTTGCTGCGCACGATGACAGCCTTGACGACGTCGCCCTTCTTAACAGTGCCACCGGGGGCTGCCTTCTTGACAGAGCAGACCACGACGTCACCAATGTTTGCGTATCTCTTGCGAGTGCCGCCCAGCACGCGGAAGCACATCAGCTCCTTGGCACCGGTGTTGTCGGCAACTTTGAGATAAGTTTGCATCTGAACCATTTCAGATATCTCCTTTCAAACTGTTCAAAGCAGCGGGCAAAGATTACTTTGCCTTCTCAACGATACGGACCAGGCGCCAGCGCACATCCTTGCTCAGGGGGCGGCACTCCATGATCTCAACACGGTCACCAATACCGCACTCGTTCTGCTCGTCACGAGCCTTGAACTTGACGGTACGCTTCAGGATCTTCTTGTACAGGGGGTGCTGCACGCTATCCTTAACGGCAACCACGATGGTCTTATCCATCTTGTCGGACACGACAACGCCGACGCGGGTCTTTCTCAGATTACGTTCTTCCATCGTTTAACCTCCTTACTGCTTCTCAGCCAGAACGGTCATCACGCGGGCGATGTCCTTCTTGACTGCTTCGATGCGGCCGGGGTTCTCCAGCTGGTTGATGGCATGCTGGAAGCGCAGGTTAAACAGCTCAGCCTTCAGATCTGCCAGCTTGCTGGTCAGCTCTGCGGTCTGCATTTCGCGGAGTTCATTAGCCTTCATTGGTGCCATCCTCCTTCACGGAGTCCTCACGGACAACAAATTTGCACTTGATGGGCAGCTTGTGCATAGCCAGGCGCAGAGCCTCACGAGCAGTTGCCTCATCGACATCTGCCAGCTCGAACAGAACGCGGCCGGGCTTGACAACAGCGACCCAGTACTCGGGAGAGCCTTTACCGGAACCCATGCGGGTCTCAGCGGGCTTCTCAGTAACGGGCTTATCGGGGAAGATCTTGATCCAGACCTTGCCGCCACGCTTGATGTAACGAGTCATCGCAACACGGGCAGCCTCGATCTGAGTGGAAGAGATCCATGCCGGCTCCAGAGCAACAAGGCCGTACTGACCCTGGCACACCACGTTGCCGCGGGTAGCCTTGCCGGTCATGCGGCCGCGCTGGACGCGGCGGTACTTAACACGCTTAGGCAGTAACATTACTTGTTGCCTCCTTCCTTCTTCTGAGCGGTCTTTGCGCTCTTCAGGACTTCGCCCTTGTAGACCCAGACCTTGACACCGATGCGGCCGTAGGTGGTCGCAGCCTCAGCGAAGCCATAGTCGATGTCAGCACGGAGGGTCTGCAGGGGGATGGTGCCCTCATGATAGCTCTCGGTACGAGCGATATCAGCACCGCCCAGACGACCAGAGCACATTGCCTTGATGCCCTTTGCGGGAACGGTAGAACGATCGCGGGGGCTCATAGCATTGCGCATGCACTGCTTCATAGCACGACGGAAGGTCACACGGTTCTCCAGCTGACGAGCGATGTCCTCAGCAACCAGCTGAGCGTTGGTAGCAGCACTCTTGACCTCGATGACATTGACGATAACGGTCTTGCCATACTCCTTGGTCAGCTTGTTCTGCAGTGCAACACGCTCTTCGCCGCCCTTGCCGATGACCATGCCGGGCTTAGCGCAGTAGATGTTGACGGTAACGCGAGGAGCAGAAGTGGAAGGATCCACAGTACGCTCGATCTCGATCTTGGGGACACCAGCGTCCTTCAGCTGAGCCTTCAGCTCAGTACGGATCTTGTGATCCTCGACGAGGTTATCGCTGAAATCCTTCTTGGAGGCAAACCAGCGGCTGTCCCAGTCTTTAATAACGCCGACACGAATGCCGTGCGGATTTACTTTCTGGCCCATTGTTTTCCCTCCTTACTCTTTCTCTTTCAGAACAACGGTCATGTGGCTGGTGCGCTTCAGGATGCGGTAGCCGCGGCCCTGTGCACGAGGCATCATGCGCTTCAGCGTCGGGCCGGGGCAGACGTAGCACTCGGCGACGTAGAGGTTGTTCTTATCCATATTGAAGTTGTTTTCCGCATTTGCGGCTGCAGACTTCACCAGCTTCAGAAGGGGCTCACAAGCGGCCTTCGGGGTGTACTGCAGGATTGCCAACGCTTCGTCCAGGGGCTTGTTACGGATCAGATCCATAACGATGGACACCTTACGAGGACTAATGCGGGCATAACGAAGAATTGCCCGAGCTTCCATGTTGTGTTCCTCCTTCTCTTACTTCGAATTACCGGTGTGGCCCTTAAAGGTACGGGTGGGAACGAACTCACCCAGCTTGTGGCCAACCATATCCTCGGTCACGTACACAGGCACATGCTTGCGGCCGTCATGGACAGCAAAAGTGTGACCAACGAATTCGGGGAAGATCGTGGAGGCGCGGCTCCAGGTCTTGATGACCTGCTTCTTGCCGGAAGCGTTCATCGCTTCAACGTGCTTCAGAAGAGCAGCCTGGACGAAAGGTCCTTTTTTAATGCTTCTACCCATTGTCTTAAACTCCTCTCTTACTTACCTGCACGCTTCACGATCAGCTTGTCGGAGCGCTTATGATGCTTGCGAGTCTTGAGACCCAGAGCGGGCTTGCCCCAGGGAGTCATAGGACCGGAGTGACCGACAGGTGCGCGGCCCTCGCCACCGCCGTGGGGGTGGTCGCAGGGGTTCATGACAGTACCGCGGCTGCCCGGGCGAACGCCCATGTGACGCTTGCGGCCAGCCTTGCCCAGGTTGACGTTCTCGTGGTCGATGTTAGAGACCTGACCAACAACTGCGGTGCAGTTGACGGGAACATTGCGCATCTCGCCGGAGGGCAGACGAACCAGAGCGTAGCCATTCTCCTTAGCCATCAGCTGAGCCATGTTGCCAGCGGAACGAACCAGCTGAGCACCGCGGCCGGGATACAGCTCGATGTTGTGGATGATGGTACCGACGGGGATGTTCTCGAACGGCAGGCAGTTGCCGGGCTTGATGTCCGCGCCCTTGCCGCTGACGATCACATCGCCGACCTTCAGACCATCGGGGCAGACGATGTAGCTCTTGACGCCATCGGTGTACTCGATCAGAGCGATGAATGCGCTGCGGTTCGGATCGTACTCGATGGTCTTAACGGTAGCCGGGATATCGGTCTTCTGACGCTTGAAGTCGATGACACGATACTTGGTGCGGTTGCCGCCGCCCTGATGACGGACGGTGATGCGGCCGGTGTTGTTGCGGCCGCTGTGCTTCTTCATAGGCTCCAGCAGGCTGCGCTCGGGAGCGACCTTGGACAGGACGCTGTAATCCGTGACGGTCATACCACGGCGACCCGGGGTAGTGGGGCCATACTTCTTGATAGCCATTGTGCTATTCTCCTTTGTTTATCTTATGAATTATTATCGGGGTCATATCCCCATAGAGGAACCCTCGGTGGGTTCGATTAGACCATGCTGTTGAAGAACTCGATCTCTTTGGAGTCCTTGGTCAGGGTCACGATCGCCTTCTTGGAAGCGGCGGTGTAACCAGCATGCATACCCTGACGGCGGAAGCGGCCACGCACGGAAACGGTGTTGACCTTTGCGACCTTTGCGCCGGGGAACAGGGTCTCGACAGCCTGAGCGATCTCGACCTTGGTAGCGTCGGTAGCGACCTTGAAGGTGTACTTCTTGTCAGCGATGCCAGCCATGGAGTTCTCGGTAATGACCGGCTTCAGGATGATATCATGTGCGGTTTTCATTAGCCAAGCACCTCCTCGAGCTTCTTCGCTGCGTCGACGCTGATGATCAGCTTGTCGGCGTTCAGCACATCGTAGGTGTTCACGCTGCCTGCGAAGGTGGTCTTGACGCCGGCGATGTTGCCTGCGCTCTTGACGAACTTTGCATCGACAGTCTCATTGACCAGCAGGTTCTTCTTGCCTGCGCCAACGGCGTTCAGCATAGAAACAACAGTCTTGGTCTTGTACTCGTCGCAAGCGAACTTATCAACAACGACCATGTTGCCGTTAGCAGCCTTGTCGGACAGAACGCTCAGCAGAGCCAGACGCTTGACCTTGTTGTTGATGTGGTAGTTGTAGCTGCGGGGCTTGGGGCCCAGAGCGACACCGCCGTGAGTCCACTGCGGAGCGCGGGTAGAACCCTGACGAGCGTGGCCGGTGCCCTTCTGACGCCAAGGCTTCTTGCCGCCGCCGGAAACTTCCATGCGGATCTTGGTGTTCTGGGTGCCCTGACGCTGGTTAGCCAGGAAGTTCACCACAGCAATGTGGACAGCCTTCTCGTTCGGGGTGATACCGAACACGGCGTCGGAAAGCTCGATCTCGCTAACATGCTGACCGTTCATATCGACTACATTAAACTTTGCCATTGTAGCTTTCCTCCTTACGCCTTCACGCTGTTAGCCAGGGTGACGATGGTGCCCTTAGAGCCGGGGACAGCACCCTTAACAGCGATCAGATTGTTCTCGGTGTCAACCTTGACGACCGTGAGGTTCTGGACGGTAACGCGCACAAAACCCATGTGGCCGGGCAGACGCTTGCCGGGGAAGACGCGAGCCGGGGTGGAAGTCGAGCCGTTAGAACCGGCATGACGTGCCACCGGGCCAGTGCCGTGGCTCTCGCGCAGACGGTGCTGACCGTAACGCTTGATAACGCCCTGGTAGCCCTTGCCCTTGGAGACGCCGACAACGTCGACCTTGTCGCCAGCTGCAAAGACGTCAGCCTTCAGGATGTCGCCGACGTTCATTGCAGAGATGTCTTCCAGACGGAATTCACGCAGGGTCTTCTTCGGGGCAACATTTGCCTTCTTGAAGTGACCTGCAGCTGCCTTGTTGACCTTCTTAGCGGAAACCTCGCCGAAGCCCAGCTGAACAGCCTGATAGCCATCGCTCTCGACGGTCTTCTTCTGCACGACGGTGCAGGGACCAGCCTCGATGACGGTTACGGGAATGACCTTGCCGTTCTCGTCGAACAGCTGAGTCATACCGACTTTTTTGCCGATAATGCCTTTAACCATTTTCTTTTCCTCCTGTAAAGGTTATTGGTTGGCGGCGCACGTCACCGCCAACATGACCCCTCGGGAAACGAGGGCATCGATTTTTGATCGAGTGTCTTTTACAGCTTGATCTCGATGTCCACGCCAGCGGGGAGCTGGAGGCTCATCAGAGCCTCGACCGTCTTGTTAGACGGCTTCAGAATGTCGATCAGACGCTTATGAGTGCGGCTCTCGAACTGCTCACGGCTATCCTTGTACTTATGGGTAGCGCGCAGAACGGTGACGATCTCACGGTCGGTGGGCAGGGGGATGGGGCCGGACACGCGGGCACCAGTGTGCTTTGCGGTCTCCACGATCTTCTCTGCTGCGGCATCGATCAGCTGAGCATCATAGCTCTGCAGACGGATTCTGATTTTCTCTTTGACTGCCATTGCTTACGCCTCCTGAAAAATTGTTTTGCCCTAGGCGAGCCGATAAATTGCTCTACACAGTTCCGGGTGTTCCTCGATTTGGCACTAGAAAAACCGGTGAACCGCTCGGCAGTTCTCCCGGAGATATATTAGCAAATCAAATCCGAACATTGGTTTCTCACGTCCGCAGGGTCTTGCCCCGCCGTGGAAACATATTCCATCGCTGTCAGTAATTCTTTCGCCCGGTTCTAAGATCGGACATACTCCGCGGAAATAACCCGTCTCGACTATCGCCGGACGACAACCTCCCGCATCTACGCATATCGCTGGCCTGCACGACTTGTATCGCACAAGCCTTTTGCAGCCGAGAGATATTTTATCACAACTGCGTGCATTTGGCAAGTCTTTTTTTGAAAAAACACGAATTTTCTTTCTTATTTTCTTTCTGCTGTCAATCGGAATATTTTTTGTGCAAAACGCACAATGCCTTTGCCGATTTTCCAGTGGAAAACCCCGCCGAGGGTTAGGATGGCCGCTTCCCTGCCCTTTTATACCGCAAAAACACAAAACACCCTTCCGGAGGGTACTGTTTTCACAGTCGGAAGGGTGCGGCATCTCTGCCTATATATTATATGGGAGGATGGCTTTTTAGAGGGTCAGCTGGATACCTTCCAGCTTCACGGTATCCCCGTTTTCTTCTTTCGCAAGGCCGGTCATGATCTGCGCCACGTTCTTCGAGACGGCACTCACCGCATTCTGCTGCAATTCCGTGCAGAACACCATCGCACAGCCATCGAACACGAACTTCTTCGCGATGGTGTCCGGCTCCAATGCCTTATCCAGCTTTACCATCGCGCAGTCCACGCAGGTCACGCCGTCCGGGTAGAGGTCCAGCATCTCTTTTCCCAGCCAGAGCATCGGCTTTCCGATGAGGGTATGCCCGTGAAGGACGCGAAGCTCCTGATACTCAAGCTCCGGGATGGCGTCGAGGGCCTCTTCCAACGTATCGGGCAGGAAGATCGTGCCGTCCACATGGAGATACTCGAGCTTTTCCAGCAGCTCCCCGGCCTTTTCGGGTACAGTCACATCGCCCATGACGTAGAGACGATTCCCGTTCCGGCGCAGAGCCGACGCACTCAGCTCAAGGTCATCGTCCAGAAATGCCGTGCCGTCCGGTAAAATCACCAGCTCCGTCTCCTCGGTGAAGAGGGGTGCAAGCGTTTCGGCGTTGCTCTCGGTCAGGATAGCTTTGGGGGCAGCAAACCGCGCCCCCTTTGCGGCCAGAGCTTCGGCGTCCAGCTTCGGGTCTACGGCAACGAACATCCGCTCTGCCCAGTAAAGCTTTGCCTGTGCCCGGAGCAAAAACGTCTTGTCCAGCTTAGTCGTGCTGTTCAAGATCACTGCGTCATCCGGATAGACGCAGACCTTGCCGTTGACGGTGCACTTTGCCGTGACCGCCGACGTCAGCGATTCCGGGCAGTAGAGCTTGCCGTTGATGACGATGCCGCAATACTGCTCTAGTGCCTTCACGCCGTCTGGCTTGACGTAGAGCTTACCGTTGACGACCATCGCCCGCTTCTTTTCCGGGATGGATGCTCCATCCAGCGTTGCCTTGCCGTTGATGGTGCTGACATCCACATCGTCCTCGCCGTTGATGCTCTGCATCACCTGCAGCTTGACGCCGTACTGGTTCAGAATTGCCTGTGCGCGGGGATTCATCAGGGCGAAAACGGCGTCCATCTCACACTTGTCATAGGCTGAAAGGGTCTCTTCGGTCAGGTGGCGCAGGTCAAGGACAACAGCATCGACTTTCAGTTTTTTCATCGTTCATTCCTCCAACAGTTCATGTTTTAAAAGGGTTCGTGCTTTCATCAGACGGGTTCGTATCGTGCCGGGCGGCTGGCCGAACATCCGGCTCAACTCGGTGGCGTTATAACCCTCCTCATAACGCAGAGTAAAGAGCATTCGGTCGCCGGGACTCAGCAGTTCCAGAAGATTTTCAAGGTCGACCTCGCCCATGGCGGCGGAGGCCGTCTCGTCCAGCGAATCTCCTTCTCCGTCCGGGAAAAGGGAGGTCAGCAGCTCTTCCTCCTTCGCCGTGCGGCGTATCTGGTCGCAGTAGAGATTCCGCGCCGTGGCAAACAGCCACGCCTTGCACTGCCGGGCATTGAAGCTGTCGATCAGCTCCCGGTTCTGCAACGCCCGCAGAAAAACCTCCTGTGTCAGATCCTCGGCACGGCTCTCGTCCCGGCAGAGCTTCGCGCAAAAATGCTCGAGCTTGTCCCAGAACTCCTCGTACATCCTCTCCCACATCGGGGTGACTTCCCTCCTCTCTCCGTGTTCTGTCTGTAAGACGAATGACAAAGGCAAAGTGTTTCCGCTTTTTGCAAAAAATCAAGGCCGCATTTCTGCGGCCCTGATTTTACTTCTTTTTCAATTGCTCTGCCAGCTTTTCCCGCGGGGTGACGTAGACAGTCGTGTAGACCTCATACAGC
>CAVJGY010000023.1:0-12351 GCA_963648915.1 Acutalibacteraceae bacterium
CCATAGCACTTGGCGAGGACGTCCTTGCGCATAGCCTTGACCGTCTCGCGGGCGATGATCTTGCCGCCGATGGCTGCCTGCACCGGGATCTCGAACAGGCTGCGCGGGATGTTGTCGCGGAGCTTCTCGCAGATGCGGCGGCCCTTGGCATAGGCGTTGTCGCGGAACACGATCATAGACAGTGCATCGACGGGGTCGCCGTTGAGCAGGAAGTCCAGCTTCACGAGGTCGCTCTCGCGGTACTCCTTGAACTCGTAGTCGTAGCTGGCGTAACCGCGGCTGCGGCTCTTGATGGCGTCGAAGAAGTCGTAGACGATCTCACCCAGCGGCAGAGCATAGTGTAGGTCGACACGGACGTCATCGAGGTACTTCATGTCAATGAGGACGCCGCGCTTCTGCTGGCAGAGGTCCATCAGGCTGCCGACGTAATCATTCGGGGTGTAGAGGTGGACGTCGACGAACGGCTCCTCCTGTTTGACGATGTTGGACGGGTCGGGGTAGTTGGAAGGATTGTCGATCATCTCCACCGTGCCGTCGGTCATCGTCAGGCGATAGCGGACGCTGGGGGTGGTCGTGATGATGTCAAGGTCAAATTCGCGCTCGAGACGCTCGGTGATGATCTCCATATGGAGCAGGCCGAGGAATCCGCAGCGGAAGCCGAAGCCCAGAGCCGCACTGGTCTCCAACTCAAAGGTCAGAGAGGCGTCGTTCAGCTGAAGCTTTTCCAGTGCGTCCTTCAGGTCGGGATACTTTGCGCCGTCGGCGGGGTAGATGCCGCAGAACACCATCGGCTTGACCTGACGGTAGCCGGGCAGAGCCTCGGGAGTCGGATTGTTTGCGAGGGTGACGGTATCTCCGACGCGGGTGTCCTGCACCGTCTTGATGCTGGCGGTCAGATAACCGACCTCGCCCGCAGACAGCTGACTGCAGGGGGTCAGGCTGGTCGCGCCCATGTGACCGACCTCGACCAGCGTGAACTGCGCCCCGGTCGCCATCAGACGGATGGTGTCACCGGGCTTGACCGTGCCTTCAAAAACGCGGATGTAGACGATAACGCCCTTGTAGCTGTCATAGATGCTGTCGAAGATCAGAGCCTTGAGCGGGGCATCCGGGTCGCCCGTGGGGGCGGGAATGTCGGTGACGACATGCTCCAACACCTGATCGACGTTCAGGCCGGTCTTGGCCGAGACTCTCGGTGCGTCGAGACAAGGCAGGCCGATGACGTCCTCGACCTCCTGCGCAACCTCGTCCGGGTGTGCACTGGGCAGGTCAATCTTGTTCAGGATGGGGACAAGCTCAAGGTTGTGCTCGAGAGCCATATAGGTATTTGCGAGGGTCTGCGCCTCGACGCCCTGCGTTGCATCGACGACAAGGATCGCACCCTCACAGGCCGCCAGACTGCGGGAGACCTCATATGCGAAGTCGACGTGACCCGGCGTATCAATGAGGTTGAACTCGTAGGTCTTGCCATCTTTCGCGGTGTAGTTCATGGTGACGGCGCGGGCTTTGATGGTGATGCCGCGTTCCCGCTCGATGTCCATGTTGTCGAGGATCTGATCCTCCATCGTGCGCTCGTCGACGCTCTTCGTCAGCTCCAGAATGCGGTCTGACAGGGTGGATTTGCCGTGGTCGATGTGGGCGATGATGCAAAAATTGCGGATATTGTCTCTTGCCATCTGTTCCTCCGATCAGAGAGTTGAATTTAGAAATCTTAGTCGTTCAAGATCCAGTTTTCGATCGCGACGATCTCGCCGTGCTCCAGATAAACGCGGGGCACGCGGCGGGACACACCGCACAGGACCTCATACGAGATGGTGTCGGTCTTGCGGGCGACATCCTCGGCACTGTCGCTGACTGCACCGCCCCACAGGATGGCCTCGTCACCCTCCTGCACCTGCGGCACATCGGTCACATCGACCATCAGCTGGTCCATGCAGACCCGTCCCAGAACCGGGCACGGCTTGCCGTGGACTTCCACAATGCCGTTTCCGCAGCTCAGCAGGCGGGGATAGCCGTCGGCGTATCCGGTGCAGAGGGTCGCAACCTTGGTCGGCTTTTCAGCGGTGAAGCAGCGGCCATAGCTGGTGGACTGACCCGGCTGCATCTCCTTTACCATGCTGACAACGGTCTTGAGCTTCATGACCGGACGGAACAGCCCGAAGCGAACCTCGTCGCTGGGGTCGAAGCCGTACAGGATGATGCCCGGGCGTGCCATGCAGTGGTCGGCGGGCAGTCCTTCCGGCCAATCCGGGTGGAGCATAACGCCCGCCGAGTTGTCACAGTGGAGGAGCGGCGGCTCGAAGCCGGCCTCTTTCAGGGCGTTGTAGGCTCGGATGAAATAATCGTACTGCTCGGCGGTGTAGGCAATGTTCTCCTCGCTGGTGTCGTCGGCGACGGCGAAATGCTGGAACATACCCGTCATCTCGAGGCCGGGCAGCTTGCAGACGTCGACCATCTCCGCAATGGCCTTGTCAAAGTCGGTGCGGAGTGCAAAGCCGATGCGTCCCATTCCGGTATCGGCGGCGAGATGCACCTTGACTCGGCTGCCTGCAAGGACAGCGGCCTTGCTCATCTCAGCGGCCTGTTCGGTCGAGTAGCAGGCGGCGGTCAGGTCGTTGTCGATAAGGTCCTTGGTGTAGGTAGACTGGACATGGCCGAGGATAAGGATGGGCTGCTGGATGCCGGAACGCCGGAGCTGCTTGGCCTCGGCCAGACAGCTGACGGCAAACCATGCCGCACCCTCTTCGGACAGGACGCGGGCGCACTGGACTGCACCGTGGCCGTAGCTGTCCGCTTTGACGACGGCACAGAGCGGCAAGTCCCCGGCGCGCTGACGGACAGCGCGGAAATTGGAACGCAGGGCGTCTAAATCGATCTCCGCCCAGACGTGTTTTTCAAATGTATGATTCTGCATGGAAAAATCCTTCTATCCCTTTTGAATTGGGGAGGGCGGTCAGGACAGGCTGACGCTCTCGACAAGGTTCACGATATCGTTGATGGATGCAAGCTTCGTCAGGGCGGAGACGTAGACCACGTCACCGCTCTCGTACTCGATGGTGGCAAGGACGGCGTAATATGCCTGAATGTCACAGCGGACGGCCGTAACGGTCGCACCGTCGATGCTGATGTTGGCCTTGCGCGGGCTGATGACACCGTAGGCGTTTTTCAGGTCGGATTCCGACTGACCGATGAAGTCCTCATAGGTCGAGGCATCGCCGCGCTGGAAGAGCACGACCTGATAGTTGGCGTCGTCGCTGCTGGCCGCAGAAGCCAGCTGGAGCGCGTGGCCGAGGGTCGCGTCCTCGGTCATCTCGCAGACCGGCCAGACCGCGCTTTCGTAGTAGACCGAGATGCCGTTTTCGGCGGTGTAGTGGGTGTCCGGGTTCGCGGGGGTGTGACGGTTGACGACCAGCGTCAGGATGAAGTAGGCCAGAATGCCAAGCACGACGACGATGCCCATCGCCATCAGGAGCTTGGAGCTGCGCTGCTGGGCGGATTCCTGCTGGTTGATATCCTTCGACATAGAGGAGATCTCCTTTTTTGACGTTTTAAAATGCGGGCTGCCCTCCCCGAAAAGCCACGGGATGGGAAAAACAGCCATATCTTATATAGTATAGCACAAGAACCGTAAAAATTGTAGCGGTATAGGGCAGAAAATCTTATCGCGGAGGCAAAAGAAAATTACAAAATGCGTTTTCTGAAATCGCGAGAATTCAAGAGAAAACGAGAGGATTTGAGAGATTCAAAAATCTGAACTGAAAAAATCGAAAAATTGTGTTGACAGGCGGCTTTTTGTGTTGTATACTGACACTCGCGCCCCAAAAGGACGCCTGAAACACAAAAACACTTATCAGGAGGAAATAGATATGAGCACTACTCTCGTAAAGCCCGCTGAGATCGAGCGTAAGTGGTATCTGCTCGACGCTGCCGGCAAGAGCCTGGGCCACGTCGCTGCTGAGGCTGCTGTTCTGCTGCGCGGCAAGCAGAAGGTCGATTACACCCCCAATGTTGACTGCGGTGACTATGTTGTCGTCATCAACTGCGACAAGGCAGTTCTGACCGGCAAGAAGGCTGAGCAGAAGTTCCACATCACCCACAGCAAGTTCATCGGCGGCCTGAAGAAGGTCCAGTACAGCAAGCTGATGGCTGAGAACAGCGACCTGGCTATGACCTACGCTGTCAAGGGCATGATCCCTTCCAACACCATCGGTGCTAAGGCTCTGACCCGCCTGCACTGCTATCAGGGTGCTGAGCACGCTCACGCAGCTCAGAAGCCCGAGAAGATCGAGTTCTAAGAAGGAGGCAATTGAATATGTACGAAACCAAACCTTATTTCTACGGCACTGGTCGTCGTAAGAATTCCGTTGCCCGCGTTCGCGTTTACACCGGCACCGGCAAGATCACTGTCAACGACCGTGATATCGACAACTACTTCGGTCTGGAGACCCTGAAGCTCATCGTCCGTTCTCCGCTGGTCCTGCTGGGCCTCGAGGGTAAGTACGATGTCGTCGTCCGCGTCAACGGCGGCGGTGTTGCTGGTCAGGCTGGCGCGATTCGCCACGGCCTGAGCCGCGCTCTCCTGCAGCAGAGCGATGAGAACCGCGCAGTCCTGAAGAAGGCTGGCTTCCTGACCCGCGATCCTCGTATGAAGGAGCGTAAGAAGTACGGTCTGAAGGCCGCTCGTCGTGCTCCCCAGTTCAGCAAACGCTGATTTTTCCAAACAGAATTTCTGGCAGTCCTGTTTCGGCAGGGCTGCTTTTTTGTTTACTTTTCTATCAATCGCCGACAACTGCTGATACCAAATTTTCCACAAGATGGGTATACTCGTGTGGAAAACGAAATGCCGTATCGGGAGGTAAGGGAAAGATGAAACTGGGGATCATTGATGTGGGCGGCGGTCTGCGCGGCATTTACGGCGCAGGCGTGCTCGACCGCTGCTTGGATGAGAATATCTATTTTGACTGCTGCATCGGTGTGTCAGCGGGAAGCGCGAACATGACCTCTTATGTGGCAGGCCAGCATGGACGGAACAAACCGTTCTACGACGACTACTCGTTCCGCAAGGAGTACATGAGCGTCAAGAATCTGGTGGAAAAGCACTCCTATCTCGACCTCACCTATGTTTATGGAACACTGAGCAATGAAGGCGGCGAAAATCCGCTGGATTATCCGGCAATGATGGCAAATCCGGCAGAGCTTTGCATCGTGGCGGAGAATGCCCGGACAGGTCAGCCGCGCTACTTTATGAAAGATGAACTCCACCGGAACGATTATCGGCCGTTGATGGCGTCCTGCTGCATCCCAGTCATCGACCAACCAACGGATATCGATGGAGAACTGTATTTTGATGGCGGCTTGGCCGACCCCGTACCACTGGAAAAAGCGTTTGCGATGGGCTGCGACCATGTGGCAGTCGTCCTGACAAAGCCCATCGTCCCGGAACGGAACGATGCCCGCGACCAAAAGCTGGCAAGACTTCTCCGCCGGAAATATCCCGCCTCGGCAGAAGGGCTTGCGAAGCGTGCCGAACGGTATAATCAGTCGGTGCGTCAGGCGTTGAAATTGGAGCAGCAGGGCACGGTCTGCATCATCGCGCCGGACAGCACCGAAGGGATGTCCACCCTGACAAAAGACAAGAACAGCCTCGAGCGGATGTACCAAAAAGGCGTTCAGGATGCAGGAAAGCTTGTCCAATGGGTCTTTGAGCTGAAAAATGCTCAACATGCTTGACTTTCGACGCACTCCAAACTATAATGAATCCAATACAGGCAATGACGCCCAGAGCAGGAGATGCTCTGGGCTTTTTTCGTATAGAGGCGTGTTTCGCCGGGAGGCCGTCACCTGCGCGGCCCGTTTTGGATAGGAAAAGGGGAATCGTTATGAATCGTAATTCTGCAAGTTTTGGTCTGCTTCAACTGGTGAGCTGTGCACTGGCACTGCTGATCTTGTCCGGCGTGCTGATCTTCCAGACGTTGGAATCCAAAAAGACCGCATCTACCTATGATACGGTCGGCGGCGTGGTCTATCGTGTCGATGAAAACCGCACCGAGGGCTATCAGGTGTCCTATCGGGTGTAAGAAGCAGCATTTTTGAACAAGGCAAAGAAGCCTGAAGTGACAAGGGGTCACTTCGGGCTTTTTGTATATCCCGGTGTCTGGAAACATCGGGGTGGGGAAGCTCCGCATCCACAGACAAAGGTGTGTCTGGGGCGGAAAAACAAGACGAAGGGAGAATCCATCATGAAAGGAAGTCAAACCCACTCGGCAGACCAGCGTCTCGTCAGCTTCGTACTGGCGTTGCTGATGCTGGTCACATTGTCTGTCCCCGCATTTGCGGCAGGAGACGAAAACGGCGTCAGCCCCAGTAAGAAGATCGAGTCGGCCATTTTGTATACTGTCGATGCAGACGGAAATCTGGAATACAATGTGGTCTACGAAGCGGCTGTTACCGACGAGACCGTTGTGAAGGACAAGACCCTCCACGGCATCAACACGGTGGAGAAGCTGGAAGAGGTCATGGGCGAGGCCGATAAGCCGGCTCTGGTGTTCGGCACAGAGACGGGTGACCGCACCCTTGGCAAGGCAGTCACGGCCGACCTTGTGGTCGACGGCAACGGCGAGGTCGCTTCCGTGACCGTCACCAAGGTCAGCGACCGTCCGACCGTCGGCATCTCGTGGAAGAAGGACACCATCGGCAGCGACTATCAGGGCTTTGCCGAGGCCTTTGAGCGGAACGGTGCATACGCCGTCTACCTGCCTCAGATCACCGATGCAGAGTCGGCCAAGACCGTTCTGTCCGGCGTGGACGGCATCTTCGTAACAGGCGGCGAAGACTGGAACCCCGCCCTCTACAATGAGACGACCTTCCCGCACGGCTCTTCCGGCTGGAACGATACCCGCGACACCTCCGACCTGAACCTCATGCAGCAGGCCATCGTCATGGATGTTCCTCTGCTGGCCGTCTGCCGTGGTGAGCAGGGCTTCAACATCTCGCTCGGCGGTGGACTCATTCAGGACATCCCGACCTACCTCGGCGAGAAGGTCCTGAGCGGTGAGATCGACGCCAGCCGTGCAACGGTTCTGGAGGATACCGGAACGGGCTGGGGTGCAAACCACAAGGACTGCGACACCCCGCACTACCGTGTGGTCGTGGATGGTCTGATCCACAGCGGCGGCACGGGCTATCATGTGCTGGACGGCGGCGTCGGCAACGACAGCATCGCCATTGATAAAACCAAGTCCAAGTGGCTGTATCAGATCGTTGGCACGGACAGCCTTGAGATGGTCGCAACGGCACACCATCAGGCCGCTGACCCGGATAATCTGGGCGAGGGTCTGACCGTGGTCGCTCGCTCCTCGGACGGCATCATTGAGGCCGTGGAGCATCAGGACAGCCTGTTTGCACTGGCTCTGCAGTTCCACCCGGAGCGCGACGCACTGGGCGACAGCCGCAAGGATGCCGACGGCAACCCCATCGACATCAATCAGGATCAGTGCAACGCTCTGTTGGGGGCACTGGTGCACTATGCAGGTGTTTACCAGAGCCGTCAGAATTCGTTCCTGAGCAAGCTCTTCTGAAATTGAGATAACACAGCGAAAAGGCTGAGGTCAGATGACCCCAGCCTTTTCTGCGTTTACTTCTGGTGCTTGAGCTGCTGCATGAAGTCATCGGCTTCGATGGCTTCCCGGGTGAAGCTGTTGTTGTTCCACCAGCTTGCCAGCGACGCGCCGATGGTGATGCCTGCGGTCACAAGCTGCTCGAGCTGTGCCGACTCGATGGGCAGAACGGCGTGCCCGGTCGCGCTCAAGATCTGGTTGGTGAGTGCCAATGCCAGCACCGCAGTGCGGGCAATGGTCGCGGTCGTGATCTTGCATTCCTTCATAAAGTGTTCCTCCTGTTCTCTGTAATTTGAATGGGTGATTTGAAAGGCCGGCTCAGCCGACCCAACGGCTTCTAGAAGGGCGGGTGTCGATGTGCACCCAGCCCTTGCGGTGTGTGTTCGTGGGGTATCGCCCGATGCCGCCATGGGTGGGCATCAGCTCCTCTGCATAGGCGGCAACGGCCTCGACTGAGGTGTTGTCGACCTGAATGTCAGCGGCTTTTCCGTAGAGATGCTGGCTGTAACGGGCGGCATTTTTGAGGGTGGAATTGTAGGCCGGGGTGCGGTAGCCGCTGGACAGGCGCACAGGCTGTTCAAAGTAGTCGCGGATGGCCTGAAGCAGGGCGACAAGCTCCTCCTCAATGAACACCGGGTCGGAGCGGTCGCGGCAGGCGAATTCCCGGACGCGAAAGTTTTTGCTCAGAAAAGCTTCTCCCTCCTTTGCGAGAGAATAACAGCGCAGAGCCAATTTCATTTCTCCTTTCTCTTGAAAAAATCACTTGAATTTTTGATGCTGTTTCGTCAGCTATTCGTGGGATGATGGCTTTTAATTTCTGCTTCGATGCGCTCCAATACCTCGCCTAGTGTCGAGCCGCCTTCACGGATGTAATGGGAGCTGCACACTGTCTCGGACAGGACAGGTGCGTTTAGTGTCGCAGAGCTTCCGGATGCCGTGAACACGAAACGGAGGTCCATCGGCTGAGTAATGTCGAGGTCGGTGTTGGCGGCATACCAGTCGAGGTCAACGGAAAAGTCAAACGCCTTTCCCGCCGTGAGGACTCCAAGGGTATAGTATTCCGTCTCGTCCGGATAGGTCTTGGTCGTGCCGTTCAGGACGAGCTTCATGCCGCCCGTCAGAGCGGAGCAAGTGCCCGTGACCCGGAGAAGTTTCCGGGAAAGGCTGGCCGTCGGGATATCCCACGCAAGGAAACTGCTGCTGCTTCCCGAGGCGGTCACGGTCGTTCCGGAACAGGTGAGCTTCGCACCCGTGGCCGTCAGAGCGTCTGCACCGCAGAGCGGCGAGGAGGGCTTCAGGACGAGCTTTTTCACAGCATCGCTCAGGATGGTGTTCAAGGTGTTGGACGCGTTCTCGGCGCGATCTGCCGCCTTTTCTGCGGCCGTGCAGCTGGCAGCGGCCTGCGATGCCGAGGTCTTGGCCTGATTCGCGCTGGCGAGAACCTGTGCAACGAACTGCTCGTAGAGGGACGGGGTCGGGTCGATGCCTGCGCCGTCGGTCGGAAGGACGGCGTAAACGTCGTAGGGGGCAGGCCGGGTGTAGGCGGTGTAACCTGTGCCGTTGGTGGCGCGGAGCATCCACAGGCCGGATTCCCAGCCCGTGAAATTCCGGTCGACGGCGGCAGAGGAATTCGCGTCCAATTTAATGGGCGTCGCCAGTGTGCCGTCGCAGTGACGGATGTGCAGGGTGACGGTCAGGCTCTTCCAACTGTCCGGCAGACGGAAGAGCAGACGGTCGACGCCCTGCGCGTTCTGCCCGCCCAGATGCAGGCGGTGAGGCTCGGCGAGGAACTCTGTGCCGCCGGAGCTTCGGGGTGTGATCTGTATTTCCATAAGTGCTTCCTTTCATTTTGAGTCGGGTGGTGCGGTGGCTGTGAGTCGATTGTAGCGCAGGCGGAACGACGTTGGAAGTGTGGACAAATTTATTTCGCTTTTCAGGCTTTCGGCATTTTGCCGGACGCGATTTTTTGGGAGTAATTCGGGGCTTTTTCGGGCGGAAAATACGACCTGAATTAAGTTCGGATTTCGACGAAAAATGGCCGGATACAGACAGTTTGCCCGCACTAAATTGTTCAAAGATCTATCGGAAAAGGCCGGGAGAAATGATTTTGAAATGTTAAAAAATTATGAACTCAAATCGCTTGTTTTCGAGCGAAAAATCGGAAAGAAATGACCGAAATATAGATATTTGCGCGAAAACACTGTGCAATATTCACAAAAAAGTATGTTAACAAACTATCAAACGATTTGACCCGGATTTGACAAATCGGCCTTCGTCTGCTAAAATAATCCGCGCTCAACGGACCAACAGACGTTGCAGCGTATAAATTTCACAATTATATGAAGTGAAACTGCTGTCTCGCAGCACCCGGGTACAGGCGGGAAAACCTGTACAGAGAGCGGGCTGAGGAAGATGCCCGCCGCGTATTCCAAACTGTAAAAAGAGAGGAGTTGTCTCGTATCGCTTCCGTCAAATTTAAAAAAGCGTTGTCTGGCTGTGCTCGTGCAGTCTCTCCCCGTGTGCTGGCGTTCTGCGTCATGGTCGTGTGCCTTGTGTTCACGCTGACCGTGACCGCCGCGAATCTGCGGCTGACCTACGTCACCGACTCCACCCCCACGGTGCGGCCCGTTTCCCTCGTGTCTGAGGGCGGCTCGATCCGTGCAGCCAATCTGTCGGCAACCGCCGCAGAGCAGGACAACATCTACTACACCGCGTTCAGCGGCAATCTCGCGTCGCTGAACATCGACAAGGTATTCTCCGTCACCATTCAGGCCGACGGTCAGGAGTACCCCGTCAAGATGGTCTACGGCACAGTCGCCGACGCGCTGAAACGCGCAGGCATCACGCTGGATGCCGACGACTACACCGAGCCTGCGCTCGACCAGCCCGTTTCCATGGGCGATGAGATCATCGTCCACCGGGTCGATTACTTCGACCGCGTGGAGACGCAGGCCATCCCCTATGAGACATCGTATGTCTACACCAGCCTTTACTTCCGCAACACCAAGCGTGCGATCACCCTGCAGCACGGTTCGGACGGTCAGCAGACCATCACCACCCGTGACCGCTATGTGGACGGCGAACTGGAAAACAGCACCGTCGTCGACGTGACGACCACCGTCGAGCCGACCGACCACGTCATCAAGACCTACGGCGCGGGCGCACCCGTTTCGCCCCTGACCGGGCCGGACGGCACGACCAACGCCCCCAGCTCCTATAAGAAGGTGCTGACGGGCAAGGCCACCGGATACTATTCCAAGAGCGGCAAGGGCTCTTCGGGTCTGGGTCTGGGCTACGGCACAGTCGCCGTTGACCCCAGCATCATCCCCTATGGCACACTGCTCTATATCACTTCCACCGACGGCAGTTTCGTGTACGGCTACGCACTGGCGACCGACACTGGCATCGCGCTGCAGGATGGCCGCGTTCTGGTCGACCTGTTCTATGAGACCTATGCCGAGTCCGTCATCAACGGAGCGATCCAGGTCAATGTCTACGTCGTTGACTGACGCTTCGGGATAAAAAAGACGAAAAAAGAATACGCAGAGAACATCCGCTTCACTTTCGCAAATTCGGCGAAAAATGGAGCGGATGTTTCTTTTTAGACAAGAAATTGTCAGGTTTGCCTATATTTCTTGTCTAAAATTGGATATGTTGTATATATCGGAAAAATATCGACGAAAAGTTTATGGTACATTTTCCGGAAAAAGCCTTGAAAAATGCTCAAAAAATCTTTAATATAAGAGAGTAAAAGGTACAGACTGGCCGCAGTCTGTACGGGAGGGAGCTGTTTATGAAACCGACTGAGGAAAAGATCAACGGAAATCCTTCAGATCTTCCGGTATACCTGTTCAAGCAGGGCAACAACTGCGAGGCGTACCGCTATTTCGGTGCGCACATTGAAGAGCGTGCGGGGGAGAACGGCGTGGTGTTCCGCGTCTGGGCTCCTCACGCCGTGGCGATCAGCGTTGTGGGCGACTTCAATAGCTGGAAGCCGGGTAGCCACCCGATGCACAAGGTCGATGGAGATTCGGTCTGGGAGCTGTTCATCCCGGGCATGAAGGAATACGACGTTTACAAATACTGTGTTACCACCCGTGCGGGGGATCTGGTCTACAAGGCCGACCCCTACGCCTTCCATGCGGAGACCCGCCCGTCCAACGGCAGCAAGGTCTTTGACCTGAACGGCTTTGTCTGGCACGACGACGCATGGCAGGAAGCACAGAAGAAGGCCGACGTGATTAACGGCCCGATGAATATCTACGAGATGCACGCGGGCAGCTGGAAGATGAAGGAGGGCGACGTCCCCTACAACTATTCCGAGCTGGCCGACCAGCTGATCCCCTACATCACCGATATGGGCTACACCCATGTCGAGCTGCTGCCCGTTATGGAGTATCCCTTCGACGGCAGCTGGGGCTATCAGGTCACGGGCTATTTCGCACCCACCAGCCGCTATGGTACGCCGAAGGACTTCATGACCTTTGTCGATAAGCTCCATGCGGCAGGCATCGGCGTCATCATGGACTGGGTCCCGGCACACTTCCCGAAGGACCAGTTCGGCCTGTACATGTTCGATGGTGAGCCCTGCTACGAAGACCCCAACCCGAAGCGCGGTGAGCACAAGGAGTGGGGCACGATGGTCTTTGACTTCGGCCGCAGCGAGGTGCAGAGCTTCCTGATCTCCAGCGCGCTGTATTGGCTGGAGCAGTACCACATCGACGGCCTGCGTGTG
>CAVJGY010000024.1:0-7668 GCA_963648915.1 Acutalibacteraceae bacterium
AATAATAAGTACTATCTGGATATAGAATTCTCAAATTCATCAGCAAAGCAAAGTTATAAAGTTGCAATTGATGGAGATAACGTATATCTCAAGTTCAAGGATGATGAATATGATGTGATAGCACTCTACAGAGGAGATATCTTCTTTGCAATTAACGAGACTTTAAAAACATACTACGAATATAATCTAAAAGAAGATAGAGGCAGCGACGAGTACAGAACATTTGCAAAAAGCTTATTGATAATTCCAACGGAGACCACGGTTTCCCCGACGATTATCACCAGTCAAGAGCGTCTGTTCGGTCAAATCTATGATCGTGAAACATTCCGTATCAATGGAATGACCTATAGCTATTGCTACGAAGGAACGGAATTGCGTTATATCCTGTTTGAGTCTCGGGGTTATGCAATGAAGATTAACAAGCTAACTGCATCTCCGGACAGCAAGCTGTTTGAAATTCCCGAAGGCTACACCAAAGCAAACTAATCAGCAATAATCTGAAATTGTGTCTGCGGTTGAAAGCAATTGCGCTTCGTTGGTAATATGTCACAATCGCAAATTTCTTGCGAAGGACTTGACTTTTTTCCTTTTTGGCATATATTAAGAGTGCAAGGAAATTGATGAGAATTCCAAGCTGCTCACGCAAAATGACCCCCCGGAGAACTGCAACCTTTCCGGGGGTCTCGTGCTTACTTGATAGAAAGAGCCAGAGTCACGGTTTATCCCGTGACTCTGGCTCTTTCTGCGTTACAGGGTCAAAAATCAGGTGAGAAGGTTAAAGCCCATAATGACGACGCCGAGCACGACGAGGACGACACCTGTTGCGCGGTTGAGGGTCTTTGCGTCGGCTTTATTGGCGAAAACAGCCGCGATGCGTGCCCAGATGAGGGTGAACAGGACGCAGAGAAACCACACCGTCCAATCCGGCGCACCGCCGATGGCGAAGTGAGAGACTGCGCCCGTCAGGGCGGTAAAGGTCATGATGAACACGCTTGTGCCGACGGCGGTTTTCAGCTCATAGCCCAGAACACTCGTCAAAATCAGAAGCATCATCATACCGCCGCCCGCACCAATGAAGCCACAAATGAAGCCGATGAGAACGCCGCAGATGATGGACTGAATCGCACGCTTCTGCGCGGAAACTCCCTGCATGGCCTCCTTGGTCGTCATGACAGGTTTTACGATAAACTTGACGCCCAGAAGGAAGGTCATAAAGACCGAGAAACCGCCCATCGTCGTGGACGGGACAAGGCTGGCGATATAGCTTCCGACGACCGTGAACAGCAGAACGCTCACCATCATGATAAGGCCGTTCTTGATGTCGAGATTCTTGTTTTTGTGGTAGGTGTAGGCTGAAACGGCACTGGCGAGCACGTCCGAGGACAGGGCGATGCCGACCGCCATGTAGGAGTCCATCCCGAGGAAAGTAATGAGCATCGGGCTGATGACAGCGGCCGCACTCATGCCGGCAAAGCCAGTGCCAAGGCCGGCTCCCATTCCGGCGAAAAAGGTCACGAGAAGGGTGTATAAAATCGTCATTGGGGCTTGTCTCCTTCCAGAATACGGTCGAGATTGTGGTTTATCATGTCGATGGCGCGGAAAAATGCGTTCCGGGTCTCCTCGTCGATGTCAGCGAGAAGCCGCTCTCCGAAGGCGGCCTGCAACGCCTGTCCGCGTGCAATGATGGGCTTTGCCTTTTCGGTGCAGAGAAGCTCCGTCTTGCGGCGGTCGCCCTCGACGGCTTTCCGGACGAGATATCCTTCCTGCACCAAGCGGTCGACGTTGACCGAGACGAGGTTCGCTTTGATCTTTCGCACCTCTACGATGTCGCTGGCAGTTCGGTAGTCGGGGTTGTTTCCGAGAAAAATGAGGATGTCATATGCGGTCTGCGGAAGCTTCAATTCCTGACAGAGCGGCTTGCAGACGGCACTGTAGGCCAGAGCGGTCTTTTGTGCAAATTCCATGCTGGGGTTCAAGCTGAGGTCACTCCCTTTGAATTTCAAAATTGTATTGTTCAAATTTGAAGTGATTTTAGCACGTCTGTTCCCTACTGTCAAGATGGTTTTGTTTGTGCCGTGGTCGGGAATGTGCTATACTGGACGTATCGATAGAAGAAATATGAACGAGGTAATACCCATGAAAATTCCCGCAAACGGCTTTACGCACGCAGGCAAGTTCCACGCGGACGACGTGTTTGCGACTGCGCTGCTGCAAATTCTCCGCCCGGATATCAAGATCACCCGCGGCTTCGTTGTGCCGGACGATTTCGACGGCATCGTATACGACATCGGCTTCGGCATGTTCGACCATCACCAAGAGCCCCGCGAATACCGCGCAAATGGCATCCCGTATGCAGCCTTTGGCCTGCTCTGGCGGGTACTTGGCCCGGGTCTGGTCGGCGAGCGTCAGGCACGTCTCATTGACGAGAACTTCATCCAGCCCCTCGACCTGAATGACAACACGGGCGAGCAGAACAGCCTGTGCGACGCCATCGGCTTCTTCAACCCGGTCTGGGACTCGAAGGAGGATCAGGACACCTGCTTCTTCAAGGCGGTGGCCGTCGCGAAGCAGATTTTGGAGAACCAAATCGAAAGCGCGAACGCTGTCAACCGTGCCGACGAAAAGGTTCAGCAGGCGTACAAGAATTCCCGGGATGGTATCGTTGTTCTGCCCTGCTATCTGCCGTGGAAGAACGGCCTGTACAAGACGGACGCGCTCTTCGTGGTCTATCCCAGTCAGCGCGGCGGCTGGAGTGCGCAGTGCGTCACCGACCACAAGACCAAAAAGCCCAAGCTCCCCTTCCCGCAGTCGTGGGCAGGCCAGCCGCAGGAGGTCATCGAGCAGAAGAGCGGCATCGAGGGCATCAGCTTTTGCCATGCAAGCCGATTCCTCATCACCGCAAAGGATAAGGAGACCGCTCTGGCGGCATGCCGTCAGGTCTTAAAGAATAACGGGAGGTTATAACCATGTCTGAGGAAGGGAAAGTAGAAACTCCGAAGCAGCTGCATTTGTCGGTCGCAACAAAGGCCGATGCAGCGGATATTCTGGAAGTGTACAACTGGTACGTCCTGAACCACACCGCGACATTTCAAATCACGCCGTCGACCCTCGAGGAATACGAAGCGTGGGTCGAGAACACCCTGAAAGTCGCCCCGCTGCTTCTGGCACGGGACGCAGACGGAAAACTGCTGGGTTATGCCTGTGCGCATCGCTGGCACGAGCGCGAGGCCTATGACTGGGCGGTGGAGAGCACCATCTACTGTGCACACGATGCGCGGGGCTTCGGCGTCGGCGATGTCCTTTATAAGGCTCTGCTCGAGCTGCTGAATGAGATGGGTTATTGGAACGTCTATGCTCTGCTCGCCGACCCGAACCCGGCCAGTGAACGCTTTCACGAGAAGCTGGGCTTCACCTGTGTGGGACGCACGCCCCATACCGCCTATAAGAACGGCTGGCTGGGTCTGTCGACGTGGTGGCTCGCTCTGCGCGACGGCGACGAAAAGCCCGCTCCGATCCATGCTCTGCCCCGGGAAGAGGTCGAGGCCGTCCTGAAAAAGTATCAGAACTGACTGAATATGCGGCTGGATATATGCGTTTGAAATGTATAAAAATAGAATATATCCAAATAATATTGCATAAATATGCAATGTGACATAAAACCTCGGAGAAGGTCGAGTCAGGTTTGGCGGTTTTTCGCATTGACGGAAAAGCCGCGCCGCGTATAATTAAAGGCGTGATACAGAACCGAGAGATCGAGTGGCCCGGGAGGGATGCCCGGTGCAGAAAAACAAAAGTGTAAAAAACAAAGGAGCAATCATTATGAAAAAGGAAAACATCAAGAAAGTCGTTCTGGCTTACTCTGGCGGTCTGGATACCTCCATCATCATTCCCTGGCTGAAAGAGAACTACAACAACTGCGAAGTCATCGCTGTTTCCGGTGACGTGGGACAGGGCACCGAGCTGGACGGCCTCGAAGAGAAGGCCAAGGCGACCGGCGCATCCAAGCTGTACGTCCTCGACCTGAAGAAGGACTTCGTTGAGAACTACATCTTCCCGACCCTGAAGTTCGGTGCAAAGTACGAGGATTACCTGCTGGGTACCAGCTTCGCTCGTCCCTGCATCGCAAAGGCTCTGGCTGACATCGCCATCAAGGAGGGCGCAGACGCCATCTGCCACGGCTGCACCGGCAAGGGCAACGACCAGGTCCGTTTCGAGCTGACCCTCAAGGCTTTCTGCCCCGACATGGCCATCATTGCTCCGTGGCGTGAGTGGGATATCAAGAGCCGTGACGAAGAGATCGACTACGCAGAGGCTCACCACATTCCTCTGAAGATCAACCGTGAGACCAACTACTCCAAGGACAAGAACCTGTGGCATCTGAGCCATGAGGGTCTCGACCTCGAGAGCCCCGCAAACGAGCCGCAGTACAACAAGCCCGGCTTCCTCGAGCTGGGTGTCAGCCCCGAGCAGGCTCCCGACACCCCGACCTACATCACCCTCCACTTCGAGAAGGGTGTTCCCACTGCCATCGACGGTAAGGAGATGGGCGCAGTCGAGCTGGTCGAGTACCTGAACAAGGTCGGCGGCGAGAACGGCATCGGCCTGCTGGATATCGTCGAGAACCGTCTGGTCGGCATGAAGAGCCGCGGCGTCTATGAGACCCCGGGCGGTGCGATCCTGTACAAGGCCATCAATGTTCTGGAGACCATCACTCTGGACAAGGAGAGCGCACACTTCAAGGAGCAGCTGGCTCAGAAGTATGCCGACATCGTCTACAACGGCCAGTGGTTCACCCCGCTGCGTGAGGCTCTGGACGCATTCGCAGACAGCCTCGAAAAGACTGTCACCGGCGACGTCAAGCTGAAGCTCTACAAGGGCAACATGATCAATGCAGGCGTGACCTCTCCGTACACCCTGTACGACGAGCAGACCGCTTCCTTCGGTGAGGACGAGGACTACAATCAGGCAGATGCAGCAGGCTTCATCAACCTGTTCGGCCTGTCCATCAAGGAGCGCGCAAAGCTGTCCAAGAACTGGCCCGAGGTCAAGTGATTTCAACTCTTTAACATCATCCCCTCCGTGTGTTTTTACACTTTCACACGGAGGTTATCACAAACCGGCATCGTTGCCGGCGGCACCGCCGCAGGAGCGTTTTCCCCTGCGGCGGCTTTGCCGTTTTATAGAGGTATAAATTTTATGGCAGAACAACTCTGGAAAGGCCGTTTTTCCAAGGCCGTAGACTCTCGCGTCAACGACTTCAACTCGTCCATCCGCTTCGACCAGCGGATGATCGCGCAGGATATGCGGGGCAGCGGCGTCCATGCCGCCATGCTCGCCAAGCAGGGCATCATCTCCGAAAAGGACTGTGAAGATATCCTCAACGGTCTGGCCTCCATCGCCGACGACCTTGCTTCCGGCAAGCTCGAGATCGACCCCAACGCCGAGGACGTCCACACCTTCGTCGAGCAGACCTTGACTGCCCGCATCGGCGATGCAGGCAAGCGTCTGCACACCGGACGCAGCCGGAACGATCAGGTCGCGCTGGACATCCGCCTGACCCTCCGGGATTACAGCCACACCTTGCAGGCCTACATCGTCGAGCTGGTGAAGGTCATCTGCAAGAAGGCCGCCGAGAACACCACCGCCGTGATGCCCGGCTACACCCACCTGCAGCGTGCACAGCCCATCACCTTCGGCCACGCACTGATGGCCTATGCTTGGATGCTCCTGCGTGACCTCGCCCGCTTCGAGGACGCGACCGCCCGCATGGACGCACAGTGCCCGCTGGGAAGCGGTGCTCTGGCTGGCACCACCTACCCCCTCGACCGGCAGTTCACGGCCGAGAAGCTGGGCTTTGCTGCTCCCTGCCCCAACAGTCTGGACGGCGTGTCCGACCGTGATTTCTGCATCGAGCTTGCAAGTGCCATCTCCACCTGCATGATGCACCTCTCCCGCCTGAGCGAGGAGATCATCCTCTGGTGCAGCTGGGAGTTCAAGTTCATCGAGCTGGACGACGCCTTCACCACCGGCTCGTCCATCATGCCCCAGAAGAAGAACCCCGACGTCACCGAGCTGATCCGCGGCAAGACCGGCCGCGTTTACGGCGACCTGAACACCCTGCTCGTCATGATGAAGGGTATCCCGCTGGCCTACAACAAGGACATGCAGGAGGACAAGGAGGCCATCTTCGACGCGGTGGATACCCTCGAACTGTGCCTCAAGACCATCACCCCGATGCTGGATACCATGAAAACGCTTCCGGCCAATATGCGCCGTGCCGCCGCAAAGGGCTTCATCAACGCCACCGACTGCGCCGATTACCTCACCAAGAAGGGTATGCCCTTCCGTGATGCGTATAAGCTGACGGGCTGCATGGTGTCCGACTGCATCGCAAAGGACAAAGTCCTCGAGGAGCTGACCCTCGACGAGTTCAAGGGCTACAGTGACCTGTTTGAAAATGACATCTACGAGGCCATCGACCTCGTCAAGTGCTGTGAGGGCCGTACCAGCTATGGCGGCCCGTCTGAGGCAAGCGTGAAGAAGCAGATCGCACTTGCAGCGGAGCAGCTGAATGCGTGGGAGGCGAAAAACGCATGAGCGTAAAAGTGTTCATTGACGGCTCTTCCGGTACGACGGGTCTGCGCATTGCCGACCGTCTGGCCGCACGGCCCGAAATCGAGCTGCTGAGCATCTCGGCGGAGGGGCGCAAGGATGTAAACGAGCGCGCGAAGGTCATCAACTCGGCCGACCTCGCCTTCCTCTGCCTGCCCGATGCGGCATCCAGAGAGGTGATGCCGCTGCTCCGCCCGGATGTGAAGGTCTTGGACACTTCCACCGCCTTCCGCACCGACCCCGCGTGGGATTACGGCTTCCCGGAGCTGAAGGGGCAGAAAGAAAAAATCAAAAACTCGCACCGCGTCGCTGTCCCCGGCTGCTATGCGTCGGGCTTCATCAGCATCGCGCGGCCTCTGGTCGAGCTGGGTCTTGTCCCGGCGGAATATCCGTTCAGCTGCACGGGCATTTCCGGCTACAGCGGCGGCGGCAAAAAGATGATCGCCGACTACGAAAGCCCGGAGCGTCCGGAGCACAGCAAGCTGGATGCACCCAAGAGCTACGGCCTGACCCTCACCCATAAGCATCTGCCTGAGATGCAGAAGATCAGCGGTCTGGCTCATACGCCGATGTTCGTGCCGGTGGTCTGCGATTACTATTCCGGAATGCAGGTGCTCGTTCCGCTCGACCTCACGGTGGCTGGCACTACCGCCGAGGCTGTTGCGGCAGGTCTGGCTGATTACTACAAGGATGGCGCGACCGTCTCCGTCCACGGCCTGAACGAGCCTCTGCCCGAGAACGGCCTCTACTCCAACGCCCTGTCCGGCAGTGACCGGATGGAGCTGTTCATGACCGTCAATGCAGCGGGCGACCAGATGATGCTGGTGTCCCTGTTCGACAATCTGGGAAAAGGCTCTTCCGGTGCAGCCGTCCAGTGCATGAACTTGATGCTGGGGCTGGAAGAAACTACGGGCTTGGAATAAGAGCAAAAAGCAGCGGATGAGGTGAAACGTCTGCGAGCGATGACACCTCATCAGTCAGCTGCGCTGACAGCTTCCCCTCGAGGGGAAGCCTAAAAGCCAATAGGGGGATTTTCTATGAGTTATACAGAAGTTT
>CAVJGY010000024.1:7678-11984 GCA_963648915.1 Acutalibacteraceae bacterium
GAAGTTTCGGGCGGCATCTGCGCCCCGAAAGGTTTTGCGGCGGCGGGCGTCCACTGCGGCATCCGCGCCAATCATTCCGAGAAATACGACCTCGCCCTCATCAAGGCGGATGTCCGTTGTGCGGCCGCTGGCGTTTACACCACCAATAAGGTCTGCGGCGCACCCATCAAGGTCGACCGTGCCCATCTGACCGACGGCTATGCACAGGCCATCGTCGTGAACAGCGGCAATGCAAACACCTGTGCGGCGAACGGTGTGGCTCTGGCCGAGGAGTGCTGTGAACTGGTCGGTAAGGAGCTGGGCATCCCGGCGAGCGATGTCCTGCCTGCGTCGACGGGTGTCATCGGTCAGCCGATGGTCATCGACCCCTTTGCCCGGGGCATCCCTGCCGCTGCCGCAAAGCTGGCCGCGACCGAACAGGGCAGCTCCGACGCAGCGACCGCCATTATGACGACTGACACCCACAAAAAGGAATACGCCATCCAGTTCGAGCTGGGCGGCAAGACCTGCACCGTGGGCGCAATTGGTAAGGGCAGCGGCATGATCGCCCCCAACATGGCGACCATGCTGGCCTTCTATACCACCGATGCGGCGGTTTCCCCCGCTCTGCTGGAAAAGGCACTGAAAACGGTCGTTCCCGGAACGTATAACCAGATGAGCGTCGACCTCGACACCTCCACCAACGATACCCTCATCATCATGGCATCCGGTCTGGCGGGCAACCCGGAAATTACCGAGGAGAACGCCGATTACGAGGCCTTTGTCGCCGCACTGACGGCCATCGCTGAGCATATGTGCGCTGAGCACGCAGGCGACGGTGAGGGTGCGACCCACCTCATCACCTGTGAGGTCACCCATGCGCCCGACCTGAAAACGGCGCGTGCCGTCTCCCGCAGTGTGGTCTGCTCCAACCTGTTCAAGGCTGCTGTCTTTGGCCGCGATGCCAACTGGGGACGCATCCTCTGCGCCATCGGCTACACGCCCGGTGATTTCTCCATCGACAAGGTGTGTGTCTGGCTGTCCAGCAAGGCAGGCGAGGTCTATGTCTGCGAGAACGCCGCCTATCATCCCTACAGCGAGGACGAGGCCGCGAAGGTCTTGGCCGAGCACGACGTCCTTGTCAAGGTCGATATGGGAACAGGCGACGCCACCGCGAAGGCATGGGGCTGTGACCTGACCTATGATTACGTCAAGATCAACGGAGATTATCGGACTTAAAGGTGAGAAGGTTTCTATGAAAAACGAAGAAATGGCGCGCCTGTTCTCAGAGGCGACCCCCTATATCCAGAAATACCATGGTAAGACCATGGTCATCAAATACGGCGGCAACGCCATGATCAACGAGGATTTGAAAAACGCGGTCATGAATGACCTCGTCACCCTGACCCTGCTGGGTGTGCGTGTCGTTCTGGTGCACGGCGGCGGCCCGGCCATCAACGAGATGCTCAAGAAGGTCGGCGTCGAGAGCCACTTTGCAAACGGCCTCCGTGTGACGGATGACGCCACGATGGAGATCGTTCAGCAGGTGTTGGCGGGCAAGGTCAACAAAGACCTCGTTGCAAAGCTTCGCGGCCGCGGTGTCGGTCTGTGCGGCATGGACGGCCAGATGCTCCGCTGCACCGAGCTTGACCCTCAGCTGGGTCATGTGGGCGAGATCGTCCACGTCGACACGACCCTGATCTCCAGCCTGCTGGACAGCGGTTACATCCCTGTGATCGCAACGGTCGGCATGGACGATTTGGGCCGTGCCTACAACGTCAACGCCGACACCGCCGCCGCACAAATCGCCATCGCATTGAAGGCTGAAAAATTGGTCTCCATGACCGATATCGCAGGCCTGCTCCGGGATAAGGACGACGAGAGCACCCTCATCCCCGAAGTCGAGGTCAGCGAGATCGAGGGCTATAAGTCCGCCGGCATCATCGCGGGCGGCATGATCCCGAAGATCGGCGGCATGGCCGACGCAATTTATCAGGGCGTTCATGAGGCGGTCATCATTGATGGCCGTGTCCCCCACACCGTTCTGCTGGAGCTGTTCTCCGACCGTGGTTCTGGTACACGCTTCTACCGCCGCAGTCATCGCGAATAAGTCCTTGCTGAACGGGCGAAAGAACCGTATAATAGAAGAAAACGTCAGGAGGGACTATTATGGATTCCGAAAAAGTCATCAAGCGGGACAGCGAATATGTCCTGCACACCTATAACCGCAATCCCGTCGTCCTCGAAAAGGGCCACGGCCTGTATGCAGAAGGCCCGGAGGGTCAGAAATATCTCGACTTTACCAGCGGCATCGGCGTCAACAGTCTGGGCTACTGCGACCTGACCTGGGCGGAGGCCGTCTCCGATCAGGCACACAAGCTTCAGCACAGCTCCAACCTGTACTATACCGCTCCCTGCGGCAAGCTGGCGAAAAAGCTCTGCAAGCGCACCGGAATGTCCAAGGTGTTCTTCGGCAACTCGGGCGCGGAGGCCAACGAGGGCGCGATCAAAGCCGCCCGTAAGTACAGCTTCGACCATTACGGCAAGGGCCGCGATGTCGTCATCACGCTGGTGAACAGCTTCCATGGCCGCACCCTTGCCACCCTGACCGCAACGGGTCAGGAGGTGTTCCACAATTACTTCGGCCCGTTCAACGAGGGCTTCCAGTACGCGCCCGCAGGCGATATCGAGGCTCTGACCGAGATGGTCGACCGCCACACCTGCGCCGTCATGATGGAGCTGGTGCAGGGCGAGGGCGGCGTGGTCGCGCTTGACCCGGAATATGTGCAGGCGGTCCGGAAGCTCTGCGACGAAAAGGACCTCGTCCTCATCGTCGATGAAGTCCAGACTGGCGTCGGCCGCACGGGAACTTTCCTCTGCTGTGAGCACTACGGCCTCAAACCCGATATCGTCACCCTCGCAAAGGGTCTGGGCGGCGGTCTGCCCATCGGCGCAGTCCTGCTCAACGAAAAGACGGCTGAGGGCATGGGCGCAGGTTCGCATGGCTCGACCTTTGGCGGAAACCCGGTGGTCTGCGCCGGTGCGAATGTCGTCGTCGACCGGATGGATGCAGGCTTCCTCGCAAATGTCAATGAGCGTGCTGTCCAGCTCCGTACCGGACTGGCAAAGCTGCCCCGCGTCAAGAGCATTTCCGGTATTGGCCTGATGGTCGGTATCGAGTTCCTCGAGGGCATCAAGGCCGCTGACGTGCTGGCCGCCTGCCGCGAAAAGGGTCTGCTGGTCCTGACCGCAAAGACCCGTCTCCGCCTTCTCCCCCCGCTGACGCTGGGTGAGCACGACGTGGAGATGGCTCTGGACATTCTGGGCAAGGTTCTGGAAGAGATGCAGCCCAATGTGGAGGAGCAGGCATGAAAAATCTGCTGAAAATGAGCGACCTGACCCCCGATGAGGTGGTTCACATCCTCGATGTAGCAGACCAGCTCAAGGCGGAGCAGAAGGCAGGCGGAAACCCGCCCCTGCTCAAGGGAAAGAGCGTCGCACTGATGTTCTCCAAAAGTTCGACCCGCACCCGTACCAGTTTCGAGGTAGGCGTCTATCAGCTGGGCGGTTTGGGCAATTACATGAACGCCGCGACCGAATTGCAGTCCGGCCGTGGTGAGCCGCTCAAGGATACCGCCCGTGTCCTTGGCCGCTATTATGACTGCGTGGTCTGGCGCACCTACCGTCAGCGTGACTTGGAAGAGTTCGCCGAGTATGCGGGCGTTCCGGTCATTAACGGCCTGACCGACTATGCACATCCCTGTCAGGTGTTGGCCGACCTCATGACCATCCGGGAACGCCGGGGCACGCTGGCCGGACAGAAGCTCTGCTTCATCGGCGACGGAAGCAGTATGGCAAACAGCCTCATCGTGGGCGGTCTGCTGGCTGGCATGAGTGTCACCTGTGTCTGCCCCCGCAATTACCGCCCGGCGGCGGACGTCGTGATGTTCGCCCATAAATACGGCAGTAAGTTCCAGCTGATGACCGACCCCGCCGAGGGCGTCAAGGACGCCGACGTCGTGGTGACGGCCGTCTGGAATACCGCCGCTCCCGGTACGCGTGAAAGTGAGGAACGCCTGCGCGAGTTTGCAGGCTTCCAGCTGTCCAGCACCCTCCTGCAGGCCGCAAAGCCCGACTGTATGGTGCTCCACTGCCTCCCTGCTCATCGCGGCGAGGAGATCTCCACCGCTGTCTTTGAAGCCCACGCCGATGAGATCTTCGCCGAGGCCGAAAACCGCCTCCATGTCCAGAAGGCTGTCCTTTCTATCCTTCTGGCGGGGAAGTAATTGTACCAGCTCAAAACCAAAAATCGCATAAAATAGTACAG
>CAVJGY010000025.1:0-4265 GCA_963648915.1 Acutalibacteraceae bacterium
TTTCTTATCTCATTGCATCAGCGGCAGAAGAAATTACTGCTGCTGAGCGTTTTTCTTTGCCTCGAGAGCGATGATGGCATCGCGGCGGCTCAGGTTGATGCGGCCCTGCTGGTCGATATCGGTGACCTTGACGACGATCGCATCACCAACGGCGACGACATCCTCCACGCGCTCAACACGCTTGGTGTCCAGCTTGGAGATGTGGACGAGGCCCTCCTTGCCCGGTGCGATCTCGACGAACGCGCCGAAGTTCATCAGGCGGGTAACCTTACCCTTGTAAATTGCGCCGATTTCGGGATCTTCCACGATGGTCTTGATCGTGAAGATGGCGCGCTTTGCATCCTCCTGATCGACTGCGGAGACGAAGACATGGCCGTCCTCCTGCACGTCGATCTTGCAGTTGCAGTTTGCGCAGATGTCCTGAATGACCTTGCCGCCCTTGCCGATGACGTCCTTAATTTTATCGGTCGGGATCATCATGCTGAACATCTTGGGTGCCCAGCGGCTCAGCTCGGCACGCGGCTCAGCGATGACGGGCTTGATGATTTCGTCCAGAATGTACAGACGACCCTTGCGGCACTTCTCGAAGGCCTCGGCAATGATGTCGTAGGTCAGGCCGTCGATCTTGATGTCCATCTGGATGGCGGTGATGCCCTTGCGCGTGCCGCCGACCTTGAAGTCCATATCGCCGTGGAAGTCCTCAACGCCCTGAATATCCAGCATGGTCATCCAGCGGTCGCCCTCAGTGATGAGGCCGCAGGAGATGCCGGCAACGGGTGCTTTGATGGGGACACCTGCGTCCATCAGAGCCAGCGTAGAGCCGCAGATGGAAGCCTGCGAGGTCGAGCCGTTGGAGCTGAGGACCTCAGACACGCAGCGGATGGTGTAGGGGAACTCCTCCAGAGAGGGCAGCACGGGGATCAGAGCACGCTCTGCCAGTGCGCCGTGGCCGATCTCGCGGCGGCCGGGGCTGCGGGGTGCGCGAGCCTCACCGACGGAGTACGGCGGGAAGTTGTAGTGGTGGATGTAACGCTTGGTCTGCTCGTCGGTCAGGTCATCCATCAGCTGGTTGTCCTTGGTGCCGCCCAGCGTGCAGGTGGTGAGGACCTGCGTCTGGCCGCGGGTGAACATGCCAGAGCCGTGGACACGGGGCAGAATGCCGACCTCAGCGGCCAGCGGGCGAATCTCATTGATGCCGCGGCCATCCACGCGCTTACCCTCATCGAGCAGCCAGCGGCGGACGACGTACTTCTGCATCTTGTAGCTGACGAGGTCAAGGTCGGCCTCGCTCAGGTCGGGATACTCCTCGGCAATTTTGTCCATGATGGGCAGCAGAGCGGCATCGCGGACGTTCTTGTCGTCGGTGTCCATTGCGGCCTTGAAGTCGTCCAGATACTTCTCCTTGATGGCGTGGAACACGTCCATGTCAAGGCCGACGACCTGGAAGTCGATCTTCGGCTTGCCGCGCTCGGCCACGATGCCGTTGATGAACTCGATGATCTTCTTGATCTCAACGTGCGCAGCTTTGATGGCGTTGAGCATGGTGTCCTCGTCGACTTCGTTCGCACCGGCTTCGATCATGACGATCTTGTCCATCGTTGCGGCAACGGTCAGGGCGAGGTCGCTCTTCTGACGCTGTGCCTGGGTCGGGTTGAGGACGATCTCGCCGTCCACCAGACCGACCTGAACGCCACCAATGGGGCCGTTCCAAGGGATCTCGGAAACAGCGGTCACCAGAGACGCACCGATCATGCCGGCGATCTCGGGGCTGCAATCCGGGTCAAGGCTCATAACGGTCATCGTGATGCAGACGTCATTGCGCATCTCCTTCGGGAAGAGCGGGCGCATGGGGCGGTCGACGACGCGGCTGGTGAGGATGGCGCGCTCGCCGGGGCGACCCTCGCGGCGCATGAAGCTGCCGGGGATGCGGCCTGCGGCGTAGAGCTTTTCCTCATACTCCACGTTCAGGGGGAAGAAATCGACGCCCTCGCGGGGCTTGGGGCTCATGACGACGTTGCACATCACGCAGGTCTCGCCGTAGCGGATCAGCGCGCTGGCGTTGGACAGACCGCACATCTTGCCCATTTCGGCCTTGAATGGGCGGCCTGCCAGCTGGGTCTCGTAGACCTTGAAGTTCTCAAAGGTCTCTTTGCGGGAACCGAATTCGATTGCCATAGAATTTGCCTCCTTTGTCCTTCTTGACTGGTTTATATTCTTCCAAGAGGCTGCCCGCCGCGCATCAGAGCAATAAATCCAGCGTCCGTACCCCCGGCACAGGCGTTCGATTTACTGCTGCGACACACAGCAGCGGCCTATTGTTCCGAAAAAAGAGCAAAGGGCAGGCACCAATGCGGTACCTGCCCTCTGTTTTCTATTACTTACGCAGACCCAGAGTTGCGATCAGAGCACGGTAACGCTCGATGTCCTTCTTCTGGAGGTAGGCCAGCAGATTGCGGCGGCGGCCAACCATCTTCATCAGACCACGGCGGCTGTGGTGATCGTTCGGGTTCTTCTTCAGGTGCTCGTTCAGCTCGTTGATGTGAGCGGTCAGCAGAGCGACCTGAACCTCGGGGGAGCCAGTGTCCTTCTCGGTCAGAGCGACTTTGGCCATAACTTCCTGCTTGTTCATAGTACAGTACCTCTTTATAAAATTTTATTTGCCGTCGGCACAGCAGCGGGAACGCGGTACTCCCGATCGGGCATACTCCCAGCCCCGTGTCGCGGTAACAGGGCTAGTATAACAGAAACCAACGTAAAAAGCAAGAAAAATTTTTACATTCTGCTCTTCTTTCCCGCTTTCGACTCAGAACACGAACTGCATCCCCGAAGTCGGGGCTTTCAGGTAGTGCGACTGATTGTAATACTGCCCGGCTTCGTTATAAAAACCGGCGTTCAGGATGTACTCGCCCCGCTCGACCTCCAGCGTGAATGTACCGTCTGCGGCGGCTGTCGTCTGGGCGACGGTCTGTCCGTTCTTCGACAGGGTCAGAACTGCACCTTCCAGCGGCGTACCGTCGGCCAGCTTGACACTGCCCTTGATTTCCACCGGAGTCGCATAGATGGCCTGCACGACATTCACAGCCACCACAACGCCCAGCACGGCCACGCCGCCCACGATGAGTGCCGTTGCAAGGCCGCTGTCGTCCTTATTCTGATCCTGCGAGCCGCTGCTGTTGCCCGTATTTCCGGTATTACCCGTGTTCCCGGTATTTCCGCCCGATGCAGACCCGCCGCTGCTCTGTCCGGCGTTGAAGAAGGTGACCTTATAATCAAAATCCGTAACATCCTCGCCGTCCAGCGTTTTCAGACCGTCAATGTGGACGGTGTACTCGCCGCTGTAACTGCTGATGCCCGACGGCCGGAAGATGATGCAGTTCGCAATTCCACCATAGCCGACCGTATCCACATTGAAATAGCCGTTGTTCGCATCATCCGAGAACGTCCATGTCTTTCCGTCACTCTGGCGGGTCAGGGTCACTTTAATATCCTGCTGGCGCGGTGTCTGGAACTTGTCCAAATTCACAGACACGCTCCACGCAATGTCCGAATCGAATTGGCTCTTTGGGAAGTTGCCGGACGCAGGCCATGCCACGAAATCATAATCACAGCTGGCGTGGTTTTTCCCGCTGATGACAAGTTCCGCCGTGTACCGCCGGATGCTGTCCTTCTCGAGAGCCTGTCCGAAGCCGATGTAACTCATATACGGGTTCAGCTGCCAGCGGCGGTGACCTACACGGTCGATGTTGGTCGGGTCGCTGTCCTCCATAAAGCCGTCCACCGCCTGCGTCAGGGTCGGGCCGAGATAGAGGTTGCTGTGACTGTCTGCATAATAGCCCCTCTGGTAAAAATCGTCGTCCATGTCCGAGGGCTGGTTCGGGTAGTGGCTCAGGCCGCTGTTCAGTGCCGCCAGAAGCACCGCGCCATACTGCGCGTCTTCGCAAAGTTCCTCATCCAGTTCAACCGACTGAAGTCCCGCGACCCGCCGTAAGGCATTCAATCGGTTCACCCCGGCCTGCAAGACCTCTTCGTTCATCTTGCCCGGAGCATAGGGTGCGCTAGTGCTGGGCGTTTCGTCAAAAAGCTCGTCCGGCAGTGTCAGCGGGTTATCGCTCAGCAGTTGCGAGATTTCGCCCTCGCTGAGCTTTGGCAGGGTCAGGTCACCGCTGTCCCGATAGACGACCTCAGCCGTTTCGGTGTTTTCCGCCGTTGGTGCTGCCGCCAAGACCGGAGCTGCAAGGTTGATGCAGAACGCCGCCGTCAGAAGC
>CAVJGY010000025.1:4275-11554 GCA_963648915.1 Acutalibacteraceae bacterium
CCGTGAACTGTTTTTTTCATCGCAGAAGCCTCCTTATTTCGACCTTTTTCGGGTCTTTTTTCCGTTATAGCATATCCCTCTCGCCGCTGTCAACTTCTATTTGAAGATTTGCCTCTGCGCGTTGCAATTTGGGCGCAAGATGTTATAATCGTATCAAAATATTTGATTTCGAGGTTTTTCCTATGAGTCCTACCTTTTCCCGCCGAAGCTTCCTGAAAGGCGGTGCGGCCACTGCCGCCGCTGCCGCGCTGAGTCTGCCCGCAGACGCCGCCTCTCCCACAGAAAACAGCGTCCTCTCCCCCCTCTGCACGACCCAATACGGCCCGGTGCAGGGCAAACAGGAGAATGCGCACTTGGTCTGGTACGGCATCCCATATGGTGCTGCGCCCGTCGGGGACGCTCGCTGGTCTGCGCCGCTTGACCCTGCCTGCTGGACGGATGCTCTCGACTGCACCTCGCCCGCACCCATCGCCTATCAGTTTTCCAGCTGTCCCATCGGCTCGGAGGACTGCCTGCGGCTGGACGTTTATTCCGTTTCTTCCGCCCGCAAGCGTCCGGTTCTGGTCTACCTCCATGGCGGAAACAACCAGACGGGAAGCTCCCGCGAGCTTCCGGGCGGCGACCTCGTGGAAAACGACGACTGCGTTTTCGTGTCGGTCAACTACCGCCTCGGCTTGTTCGGCTGCAACGGCCTGCCCGCCCTTTGCTCCGGCGGGGAATCCACCGGAAACTTCGCCCTGCTGGACATCGCGAAGGCTCTGGACTGGGTGCGCGATAACATCGCGGCCTTCGGCGGCGACCCGGCCAACGTCACCCTTTCGGGATTTTCGGCAGGCGGCCGGGATGTCATGGCCTGCCTGAACAGTCCGCTCTTCGTCGACCGTTTCCAGAAGGCCATCTCTTTTTCCGGCGGCATCACCCTCGCAGAGGAAGCCGCCAGTGCGCGTCAAATCGCCGCCGCACTTGCACCGCTGGCCGTCGAGGATGGCCGCGCTTCCGATGAAAGTGCCGCGTTCGAGTGGCTGCTCACGCCGGATGAAGCCGTTCGGGAATGGCTGTACAGCGTCGAACCGTCCCGTCTCTGCTCCAAAATGACGAACGCCGCCATCCGGATGAGCCGTTTCCCGCACCTTTACAAGGACGATGTGGTTCTCCCGAAGGCAGGCTTCACCGCCGGGACGCTCAACCGTGTGCCGCTCCTTCTGCTGACGGGCACGACGGAGTTCAGCGCGTGCGCCCTCTCCGCCCCCTACTTCACCAGCGAAGAGGCTTCGGCTTATTCCTCCGCCGAGCTGGATGCCGCCCGGCAGTTTGCGTCCCGCTACGGTTCGGAATTCTACCGCCGCTTCAACGCCGAGGCCAGCGCGGAGGTCATCGCGCCCCTGTCCGACGCCCCGGTCTACTGCTGTCAGGTCGAGTACGGCTCGGACAACAGCCGCACTGCCTTGCCGCCGTTGGGGTCGTTCCACGGCGTTTTCCTGCCGATGCTCTCCCGCGAGAACCCGTTCAGCCTTTACGCCGACTTCACGAACAGCGGGTATCAGGCGATGGCGAAGCAGTTCAACACCTACCTCAAAAACTTCCTCGCCTGCGGCGACCCGAACGGCAAATTGAAAAATCCGCTGTCTCCCCTCCCCGCTTGGCCCGCATGGACGACCGACGCCCGCCAGACGATGACCCTCGACGCTGATGCTTTTGCCTCGTATGCAGAGATCAAAAATGTCTCCGTCTCCGAAACTGACCTTCTCGCTCAGATGGATGCCGATGATTCAATTCCTGCCCCTCTTAAATCCGCAGTCATTAAAAACGTCCTCAATGGCCGCTGGTTCAGTGGAGCGATGGATGAATATTATCAGAATGTGAGTTTGTGGAAGTAAAACAGGAGGTCAACCATGTTCGACCACGAAAAACTTCAACGCGCCCTCCACACTTGTCAAAATCTCATTCCTATGTTAATATAGGGTTACAAAAAACATTTCACTCACTTCTAGAAAAGAGGGTTTCATGGCAAAGTTTATACCATTCATTGTCCATACAAAAGACACCTCACAAATTCCTGTGAAGATCGTCCGAATGCGGAAATCCGATGCTTTGCAAACCGAAAAAGAACCCGTCTGGCAGACAAGCTGGATGTCCGATTATATCCAAAATGGTTCTTTTGAGAAGTACGCTCTGAAAACAGTGGATGGTGAACTGGTCGCATTAGCCGCATATGAAATACAGGAGCGCGACGTAATGGTTCATATCACCTATATTGAAAGCCATCCGGCGAGCAATCCAACCATTGTCGGTCACTCCAAGAAATACAATGGCATCGGACGAGTACTGATTGCCTATGGCATCAAGCTATCCATCGACCATGAATGTGGCGGAACGGTCACGTTTGAAGCAAAAGTTCCCGAACTGGCGGAACACTATGTAGAAGATTACGGAGCAAGTCCGCTTCCAAGCTTTGGCGGTGCGCCCCGTTATGAGCTTTCTGGTGAAGCCGCAATGAATATCTTTGTCACATATCTGAAATGAGGTGTTATGAATGACGGCTCAGGATTATTTCAACCGTGACCCAGAACGAGAAATTTTTTACCATATTTTCTATCAGATATGCCGCCGCTTCAATGTGGTATGGTCGTCAGCATCTCCGGAAGTCAAGGCATTTATCGAAGAAGCGACTCGTGTAGCCTATGAGCAGGACAAGGCCCGGCGCAATGGAACTTCACCGGATGCGGTCAAGCCTTTCTTCGGAGATACTGCATGTTGACCTATTTATGACTACGCAAAAACACCCCCATCATTCGGAAATTCCGAACGACGGGGGTGCTTTGCGTTTTTACGCTCCTAGTTTCATGATCCTGAATCACAGAAATATTCCTGCGCCCGCTTTGCTGCATGATTGATGCAGTCGCGAAGCTCATCCAGCGAATCAAACTTTTTGCTCGGGCTGAGATAGGCGTGGAACTCCACCACCGGGTCTGTACCGTAGAGGTCGCCCGAGAAGCCCGGAATGAAGGTCTCACAGGTCACTTTGGACGTATCATCGTTGACCGTCGGCCGTGTCCCAAGGCCGGTGGCCGAGGGATACCATGTTTCGCCGATCTTCGTCCGGGTGATATAGATACCGAACCGGGGCAGCTGGAAGCCCTCCGGGTAGAGCTGATTGATGGTCGGCACGCCCAGTGTGTGACCCAAGCCCTGCCCGTGCTGCACCGCGAACCGGATGGCGTAGGGCATTCCCAGCATGGCGTTCGCCGCCGGGACGTCGCCGCCCTCCAAGGCGGTACGGATGCGGGTGGAGGAGACGGGCTTTTCCTCGAACTGGGTCATCGGCACAACGACGACCTCCACGCCCAGCGGCTCACACAGACGGCGCAGAAGGTCGGGGTTTCCCGCCGCCTTTGCACCGAAGGTGAAGTTCTCGCCGCAGAACAGTGCCCGCGCCTGACAGTCACGGACGATGCCCAGCACGAACTGCTCGGGCGTCATCGCCTTGATCTCCTCGAAATCCGGGCAGAGGTAGTGCTCCACGCCCAGACTCTCGACAAGGGCGTGCTTGTCCTCGGTGGAGAGGAGACGCTTGCCCTTCATTTTGTTGTCGGTCGGCAGCCGGAAGGTGAACACCGCCGGAGACGCGCCGTGGGCCTTCGCCCAGTCGACAGCTCCCTCGATGACGGCCCGGTGGCCGATGTGGATGCCGTCGAAGAATCCCATCGCAACGGCAGTGCCGTCTGCTTTGCCCAGCGAAAGCGGAGCAAGCTGTGAATAGATCTGCATTGGCATATTTCCTTTTTAATTTCGTTCTACGAACAGCTTTTCGACCTTGAGCACACCCTGCACGACATTTGCCAGACCAAGGAACGCACCCTCGGCGTTCCGCACCCGGTAGCGTCCATCCGCCGCCGGATAGCGGCTGGTGGGGCAGCCGTTGTACAAGTGCTGCTCCACCCGGCTGTCCACCACCAGAAGGGGCAGGGACTCGAACACGCTCTCGACCGGAAGCATCAAGCTTTCCAGTGTTCCTGCGTCCTTCGCCGCCTGAATCTCTTCCAGCGTGTGGGCGTCGGCCTCGGTGTAAACGCCTGCGGCCACCCGGCGCAGTGCACTCATGGTGCCCTTCTGCCCCAGAGCCTCGGCGATATCCTCCAGCAGAACGCGGATATATGTTCCCTTGGAGCAGCGGACGGTCAGCTCGTACTCGTTCTCTGCCGGACTTCCGTTGTACTCGATGTTGAGAATCTCGATGGGGCGGGCCTTCCGCTCCACCTCGATCCCCTGCCGCGCCATTTTATAGAGCGGCTGGCCGTTAATCTTCACCGCCGAATACATGGGCGGGGTCTGCATCTGCGGCCCGACGAACCGGGGCAGGATGGCCTTCACCTCGGCCTCGCCCACCGTGACGGGAGCTGTTTCCAGCACCGTTCCGGTGACATCGCCCGTATCGGTCTTTTCGCCCAGTTTCAGGGTCGCACGATAAGCCTTCGTGTGGTCGAGCTGCAGGTCGACGGCCTTGCTTGCACCGCCGCAGAACACCGGGAGCACACCGGTCGCCATCGGGTCAAGCGTTCCGCTGTGACCCAGCTTCCGTGTGCCAAGGATGCCGCGCAGCTTTGCAATGACGTCGAAGCTCGTCCAATCCGTGGGTTTGTCTACGATAAGGATCCCCTGCATCAGACACCCTCCTGCCCTTGGAGCTGGTTCAGCTCAGCCTCGACCTCGGCCAAGATCGCGCTCTTGGCGTTGTCGAGATTTCCCAGCAGCTCACAGCCAGCGGCGCGGTTATGTCCGCCGCCGCCCAGCCGACGGGCAATGGCGCAGGCATCCACGCCCTTGGCCGTCCGGACACTGATGCGATAGCTTCCGCCGGGCTGCTGACGAAGGGTCAGGCCGACCTGCACCCCCTCGATGCTGATGGGAAGTCCCGTCAGCTCCTCGAGGTCGGCCGGGTCGACATGGCTCATTTCAATCTCATCCCGGGTCAGGTAGATGAGGGCGCAGCGGCCATCCAGATGATATTCCAGATGATTCCGCGCAATGCGCTCGGCCTCCATCCGCTCCCGGGGCTTGGTGTCGAACAGCCGGGTATTCAGCTCCTCGACCTGTGCGCCCGCCTCAATGAGCTTGGCCGCAATGAGGTGCGTTTTTGCCGTGGTCGACGAGAACTTGAAGCATCCGGTGTCGGTCGAAATGCCCGTGTACAGACAGTTTGCCATCTGGGTGGACAGGCTGACGCCCATCGCCAGAATGACCTCATACAGCAGCTCTGCCGCCGCTGCCGCACTGCCGTCCAGCAGGGTGAAGTCCGCATAGCCGCTGTTGCCTGCATGGTGGTCGATGCAAAGGTCGACGTGGCGGGTATACTGCGGCATCCCGTTGTTTTCTCCAAACAGCTGGATGCTGGCAACGTCCACCGCGATGACCGTTCTGGGTTCAAAATCGTTCTTGAACATCCGGGCAGCGGTATAGGAATACCGCTCCGGAATTGGGTCGGAGCAGAGCACCGCCGCGTTTTTGTCCAACGCTTCCAAGGCATAGCAGAGCGCGCTGGCACAGCCGATGGTGTCTCCGTCCGGGTTTTTGTGGCACAGAATCAGGATGTCATCCGCCGCACACAGCCGTTCGGCCATCTGCTGGACATTCAATCGTTCTGTCATCCCATGTTCCATCCTTTCCGCAAGGCTGATTATTCCTCGGTCTCCGGCGTCTGCGTTTCCGCGTCGCCGTTCACATTCAGCTCACGAAGCAGCTGGTTGATATGAGCCGCATATGCTGCGCCGTCATCCTCGACGAAGATGAAGCGGGGAGCTTTGCGGATGTGCATTTTCTTGCTGACCTCGGTGCGGACATGGCCTGCGGCGCGGTTCAAAGCCTCGATCGCGGGCTTCGGGCCGTCCTCGCGGCCCATCACGCTGACATAGACCTTGGCAACGTCGAGGTCGGGCGTCACGTCCAGACGGGTCACGGTCAGCAGACCACCCTCAAGGCGCGGGTCTTTCAGCCGGCCAATGATGGCGATGAGCTCCCGCTTCATGTCCTGTGCCAGACGCCCCATATTTTTCTGAGACATAGTTTCTCCTTAAATATCAATCACGATACTCTTCCATCTTGAAGGCCTCGTAAACGTCGCCTTCCTTGACGTCTGCGAACTTCGCCAGCGTAACGCCGCACTCGTAGCCCTCGGCGACTTCCTTGGCGTCGTCCTTGAAACGCTTCAGAGATGCGATCTCATCCTCGGCCAGAACGATGCCGTCACGGACGACGCGCACCTTGCTGTCGCGGGTGATCTTGCCGTTGGTGACACGGCAGCCTGCGACCGTACCGACGTTGGAGATCTTGTAGACCTGACGGACCTGCAGCTCGCCCAGAGAGACCTCGCGGAACTTCGGAGCAAGCATACCCTTCATAGCGTCGGTGACATCGTTGATGGCATCATAAATGACGCGGTACATACGCATTTCGACGTTGGTGGCAGCAGCCTCTTCCTTGGCGACATTGTCCGGGCGGACATTGAAGCCGATGATGATGGCGTTGGAAGCATCGGCCAGGTCGACGTCGGACTTGCTGATCGCGCCGACGCCTGCATGGATGACGCGGACGCGGACCTCGTCGTTGGAGATCTTCTCGAGGCTCTGCTTGACGGCCTCGGCAGAACCCTGAACGTCCGCCTTGACGACGATCGCCAGTTCCTTCATGTCGTTCTGTGCCATCTGGCTGAACAGGTTATCCAGAGTGACCTTCTGGAAGGCGGAGAACTGCTTCTCCTTAGCGGCAGCGGTGCGCTGCTCGGCCAGCTCACGAGCCAGACGCTCGTCGGCAACAGCCTCGAACAGGTCGCCTGCCTCGGGAACAGCGGTCAGACCGGTGATCTCGACAGGAGTGGACGGGCCTGCGGTCTCGATCAGCTGACCCTTATCGCTGCGCATGGTACGGACACGGCCGACGGCAGTGCCAGCGATGATGACATCACCGGAGTGCAGGGTGCCGTTCTGGACCAGAATGGTCGCGATGGGGCCCTGACCCTTATCCAGACGAGCCTCGACGACTGCGCCCTTTGCACGGCGGTTCGGGTTCGCCTTCAGCTCCATGACCTCAGCTTCCAGAGCGATACGCTCGAGCAGGTCGTTGATGCCCATGCCAGTCAGTGCGGAGACCGGGATGCAGGCGACGTCGCCGCCCCAGTCCTCGGTGATGAGGCCGTACTTGGTGAGGCCCTCCATGACCTTCTCGGGGTTTGCGGTGGGCTTATCCATCTTGTTCATCGCGACGATGACCTTGACGTTTGCAGCCT
>CAVJGY010000026.1:0-11314 GCA_963648915.1 Acutalibacteraceae bacterium
GAAGTCATTCTTTCGTGCAGCACTTGGTGCTCGAGTATAATACCACTCTTAGACCCGATTGTCAACACTTTTTTGCATTTTTCTTCAAATTATTTTTGGATCTGCTCCGCAGACCCAAAAACAGCAGGTTCTCCCGCCGGGAAAGCCTGCTGTCTCTATAATAGGTATATTATATATTACTGCTGCTGTGCATAGACCTCTTTCAGGTGTGCAGAGAGCTTCATGTTCTCGCTGTAGTCCACCGGAACGACAATGACGCTCGGCACAGTCTGTTTAAATGCTTCTTCCAGTGTCGGGATCAGATCTTCCGCTTTCTCGACCCGATAGCCCTTGCAGTGCATTGCTTCGGCCAGCATCTTGAAATCCGGGTTGGTGAAGTCCACATAGCAGTGCTCACCGCCGAACTGCTCCTGCTCCTTCCACTTGATCAGGCCGTAGCTTGCATCCTCCCAAATCAGGGTCACGAAGGGTACATGCTCACGGACAGCGGTTTCCAGTTCTTGGCTGTTCATCATAAAGCCGCCGTCACCGCAGACAGCCAAAACTTTCTTTTCCGGGTAGAGCAGCTTTGCCGCAAATGCACCCGGGATGGAAAAGCCCATGCTTGCGAAACCGTTGGAGATAAGGCAGGTGTTCGGCTCGTAGCAGTCATAATGGCGGGCGATCCACATCTTGTGCGCGCCCACATCGCTCACCAGAATGTCGCTTGCGCCCATGACCTTCCGGACATCCGACAGGATGCGGGCGGGCTTCATCGGGCAGCTGTCGTCCTGTGCCATTGCTTCGTGCTCGGCTTCCATCGTGCGGCGAAGTTCCAGCGCAAATTCCGGCTCTTCGCTCCGGTGCGCACAGCGCAAAATCTCATACACGCTCTCGGAGATATCGCCCACGACCTCAACCGCCGGCTGATACCGCTTGTTGACATCGGCAGGCGCAGCATCAATATGCACGATGGTCATATCCGGACGTGCACCCCATTTTGCAGGAGCGCACTCCACGATATCATAGCCAATTGCAATGACGACATCGGCACGGTCGAACACCTGATTCACATAATCCTTCTGGGGGATGCCAATCGTCCACAGGCTGTACTTGTCATCCTTCGGGATGATGCCCTTTGCCATCATGGTATTGACGACCGGAATGTGGAGACGGTCGGCCATCTCGGTGATGGCTGCGGCTGCATGGCCGCGAACTGCGCCCGCACCCGCAAGGATGACCGGGCTCTTCGCCTCGCTGATGATTTTGCCTGCCGCCGCAATGTGGAGCGGGTCAGCATAAAGCTCATGCAGCTGTTGACGCTTGAGCGGCACAGCATCCGCAGGCATTTTTGCAATATTCTGAGGCAGGTCGATGTGGGTCGCGCCCGGCTTGCCCTTTTCGGCGTGCTTGAATGCCAGACGGACGATCTCGCCCACCGTATCCGGGCGGATGATCTGCTTGGAACGCTTGGTGATCGGCTCAAACATCGCGCTCAAGTCGAGGTACTGGTGGCTCGTCAACTGCATCCGGTCAGTGCCGACCTGTCCGGTGATGGCGACCAGCGGCGCACCGTCCAGATACGCGTCCGCGACACCCGTGACAAGGTTGGTCGCACCCGGGCCAAGGGTCGACAGGCAGACACCCGCACGGCCCGTCAGACGGCCATAGACATCGGCCATAAATGCCGCGCCCTGCTCGTGACGCACCGGAATGAACCGAATCTTGCTGTCCCGAATCGCAAACATCAGGTCGAGCGTTTCCTCGCCCGGAATGCCGAACATCACATCCACGCCCTCGGCCTCGAGACAATCCACGAGCACCTGCGCGGTGGTTTTCATTGCTTCCTTCATTTTCTTACCCTCCATACACAAAAAGGGCAGTATGACCCGAATCGGCCACACTGCCCCTGTATGGGCTTATTGTACTGTATTCCGAGGAATTTCACAAGAGTGATTTTCACCAAAAAGAAGCCTTCTTTCCGGTTTTGCTCCGGCAGGCTTGACAACCGCCGCCCCCACAGGGTATGCTTGATGCAAATCAAGAGGGAGTGTGTTTTTGTTATGTCTTGTGTGCTGGTTCGCGGCTGTGCCATCGGCGAAGGCCGTCCGAAGGTCATCATCCCCATTGTAGAGCGGAGCGAGACCGCCATTCTGGAAAAGGCCGCTGAGTTTTCCACAAAGAAAGCGGATTGTGTTGAATGGCGGGCCGACTGGTTCGAGAATGTGCTGGACGCCGAGGCACTTTCCCGCTGTCTGCACGGCCTGCGGGATGCTCTGGGCGAAATGCTGCTCCTCGTCACCTTCCGCACCAAGGCCGAGGGCGGCGAAAAGGCACTGACGCCGGAGCAGTACAAAGCATTCTGCACCACTGTCTGTGATTCCGGCTGTGCCGACCTGCTAGACATCGAGTTCTTTCCCAACCGGGATTCTCTGCCTGAACTTATCGCGCAGGCACACGCCGCCGGGCTGAAGGTCGTCTGTTCCAGCCACGATTTCCAGAAAACACCGCCTCGTGCGGAGCTGGTCGACCGGATGTCCGCCATGCAGGACGCAGGCGCAGACCTGCCCAAGCTGGCCGTCATGCCGACCTGCCGGGCAGATGTGCTCGAGCTATTGGCCGCTACCACAGAGATGGCCGACCACCACCCTGAAACGCCTGTCATCACCATGAGCATGGGTGGTCTGGGCGCAGTCAGCCGTCTGTGCGGCGAAGCATTTGGCTCGGCCATGACCTTCGCGAATCCCGGTCAGGCCAGCGCACCCGGCCAAGTCCCGCTCGACGTCGTGAACGCCGTGCTGGAGAGTCTGGCGTTGTAATCAGACCCTCAGCACCCGGCCATTTTTTCGGGGTTTGCTCTGCGGATGTGCATCGCTGGGGCGAGGATAGCCGAGAAGGAGCTGCATCACAGCGTAATAATCGGTGCGGATGCCCCACTGTTTCAAAATTTTCTGTCCGTAGGGGTCGGCAAAGGCCGTCCAGCCCTGTCCGATGTAGCAGCTTCCAACGCCCAGTGAATCCGCCGCCAGCATCATATTTTCGGCGGCAACGGCGCAGTCATCCACCGAGAAAAGAAAGTCCTTCAGGGCAAACATCGTGATGACCGTCGGTGCATCGTAAAAAGCATTCGTCAGCTTGGCATCGTCCACGATGCTGGGCTGTTCCCGGGAGACATAGCGCGTCGCAGTGGACATCCGGAAATTCGAGTTTGCCCGTTTGATTTTGCCGAGCCGCTCATTGACCTCTTTATTCTGGCTGACCGCAAAAATCACGCCCTGCCGTCCGCCTGCGCTGGGCGCATACAAGCCAGCCTGTAGAATTTGTTGGAGGGCTTCTTCCTCGATTTGGCGTGTATCGAACCGCCGGATGGAACGGCGGTGAAAAATCGTCTGCATGACTTCATTCATTTTAAACGACCTCCTTCCAGCACTGCGGGTCGGCGGCGTAGAAATCACCGTTCTTTCCACTGGCGACAGCCGGACAGCCCCGGCAGAAGGCCAGCAGCTCGCACTTGGAGCACTTTTCAAAGCGGGTGTAGTCCCGATACTGCTCTATCTGACAGACCCAGACGTCGGCCAGTCTGTCCTCGAACACATTCGCGACTTTGCTGTTTTGAACGCGGCGGCAGGCGTAGACATCGCCCGTCGGCAGGATCGTCAGATGACAGTTTCCGCAGTTGCAGCCGCCATAAATCATGCCGTCCTCGACGCCTTCCGGGATCTTGAACGCACCCGTTTCGTACTCGTAGAGCGTCCAAAGGTGGTCTTTCTTGTTGAAATAGGTGCTGCATCCGACGGCTTCGTACTCCCGAAATTTTTTGTCGCAGTCCGCCAGCAATTGACGATACCGCATGGGTTCGATTCCGGTATCTTTTTCCTCGCTGGTCGGGCAGTAGCGGGCGAAGGCAAAAACATTCACGCCTGCCGCTACCACTGCGTCGATAATGCCGGGCACTTAGTCGATGTTTTTCCCAGAAACGGTCGTCATCACGACCGAACGGATGCCCGCCCGGTTGATGCAGCCGATCTTCTCCAAAGTCGTGTCGAAGCTCCCCGGCTTGCGAAACCAGTCGTGGGTCTCCCGCAGGCCGTCGATGGACAGCTGATACTTCTCACAGCCATACTCCTTCAGCCGACGGCAGACCGCATCATCCAGATGGAACGGATTGCCCAGAATCGTGAACGGAATGCCGTGCTGCTTCATCAAGCCCAGCAGCCGCCAGAAATCCGGGTGTAAGATCGGGTCGCCGCCCGTAATATAGAAATAGGGCAGACGGTCATGCACCTCGCAGAAGTCGAGGCAGTTATAGAAGGTGTCCTGCATCTGCACCCAGCTCATGGAGTCCAGATGCTTGCAGGCGTTTTCGGAAAAGATGTAGCAGTGCTTGCACCGCTGGTCGCAGTCGTCCGTGATGTGCCACTGGAACGAAAAATATTGCTTCATACCGTTGCCCTCGTTGTCTCAAAAATTCCCCGGAACGCTCCGGGGATGGGATGGAAATGCGGGTCGCTTACTGCTTGTCGCCCGCGCCGCAGGCCGAACCGCAAGCGGCGGGCTTCTTTTCTTCGGTAGGTTTGTCGCCTGCGCCGCACGCGCTGCCACAGGCGGCAGGCTTTTCGACAGGCTTGTTATCACCTGCCCCACATGCAGAACCACAGGCTGCGGGTTTCTCCTCCTGCTTATCCGATGCGCCACATGCCGTACCACATGCAGATGCAGCGGGAGACTTTTTTGCCCAGCCGAACAGATTAGAAAGTGCCATAAGATGTTACCTCCGTACATTGTTTTCGGACTTCGCTGTCCGTGATTTCAGTATAATCCGACGGCACACGGCTGAAAAGTACGCACTTTTTTATTACTCAGTCACTTTTTTGTAACTCCCTTGTCTTTTAATGGAGCATCGGTTATAATTTGAGTGTAACATTCTTTTCTGAACTCTTGGAGGTATAACGATGCTGACAAAAGAAGAAATGCCCGCCTGTCCGGTGGCAACAACAGTCTCTCTCATCGGCAGCAAGTGGAAGCTGCTCATCCTGCGGAATCTTCTGGTGCGGCCGTGGCGGTTCAATGAATTGCGGAACGATCTGGAGGGCATCAGCCAGAAGGTGCTGACCGACAGTCTGCGTTCTCTGGAAGCCGACGGCCTTGTCATCCGCACCGTCTACCCGGAAGTCCCGCCCCGCGTGGAATATTCCCTCAGCGAGCTGGGAGACTCGATGCGGCCCATTATCAAGTCGATGGAAACTTGGGGTCTGGCTTATCAAAAACGCTTTGAGTGACCGCTTTTTGTCTAAAAAAAGAACTTTGCTGTGGACATCTTGACTTTTTTCAGATTTTGCATATACTAAAGGTAGCCAGTGAGATCGGTTAGGATGCTCCATTGGAGCTACCAAAAAATAATCCCCTCGGAGATCCTACCTCCGAGGGGATTTTTGTGCTTACTTGCCCTTACTTGTGGTCGTCAAGCCACTTGCAGATGTAATAGGATATCACATTTGCTCCGACAGCCACGACGAGATCTATGAGGATGGCCTCCATTGAAACCACCTCCTCTCTGTTGCCAGATTGGAATAGGGCAGCAAACAGAGTATACCACAGGAATCGACCCTTTGTAAACAAAAACGACCTCTGCACGCCGGGTTCACGGATGCAGAGGTCGTTCTATTATTCAGCTTTTAAAGGCTTAGTGGCCGCAGCTCTCGCCGCCGCAATGATCGCAGTCCTCCTCGATCTTGCCCACGATGGGTTCGGGATCGATGCCCTGACGACGATAGTAGTCGGACAGAGCGGACTTGACGGCCTGCTCTGCCAGAACAGAGCAGTGGACCTTGATGGGAGGCAGACCTTCCAGAGCCTCGACAACGGCCTTGTTGGTCAGCTTCAGAGCCTCGTCAATGGTCTTGCCCTTGATGAGGTCGGTCGCCATGCTGCTGGTCGCGATGGCTGCACCGCAGCCGAAGGTCAGGAACTTGACGTCAACGATGACATTGTTCTCGATCTTCAGGTACATGCGCATGATGTCGCCGCACTTGGGGTTGCCGACTTCACCGACGCCGTTTGCATCGGGGATCTCACCGACGTTGTGCGGATTTGCGAAATGCTCCATGACCTTTGCACTGTACATACTTGCCATTTTACTGCTCTCCCTTCAGGCTGAACTGGCGGGCCTTGTTCTGACCCTGCAGCCACATACAACTCATAGCACGGCGGCGGGGAATGACCTCCTCCAGCACATCGCACAGATATTTTGCTTCTTCCATCGTGTTCTGCGGGCCAAAGGTGAAGCGCATCGAACCGTGGCCGATCTCCTCCGGCACACCGATGCTCAGCAGAACGTGGCTCGGGTCAAGGCTGTCCGAGTTGCATGCACTGCCGGTGGAAGCACAGATGTTGTGCATATCCAGATCCAGCAGGATGGTCTCGCCCTCCAGACCCGGGAAGCTGATGTTGACGTTGCCGGGCAGACGAGGCGCACGGCCACCGTTCAGACGAGCCTCCGAGATGTTGCTGAGAACGCGGTCGATGACATAATCGCGCAGCTCAGTCTCGTGCTTCATGCGGGCTTCCAGATTCTCGGTCGCCATTTCCAGAGCCTTACCCATGCCTGCGATGCCTGCGACGTTCTCCGTGCCTGCACGGTGACGAGCCTCCTGGCTGCCGCCGTCGATGAGGTTCTGCGGCCAGATACCCTTGCGGCAGTAGAGCGCGCCGATACCCTTCGGGCCGTTGAACTTATGCGCACTCATGGACAGCATATCCACGCCCAGCTCCTTGACGTCGACCGGGATCGCACCCACAGCCTGAACTGCGTCGGTGTGCATCCAGACGCCGTGCTTGTGAGCGACCTCAGCGATCTCCTTGATGGGCTGGATCGTGCCGATCTCGTTGTTTGCCATCATGATGCTGACAAGAGCGGTATCGGGGCGGATAGCAGCCTCGACATCCTCCGGGCGGATATAGCCCTCAGAGGTCGGGCGGATATAGGTGACCTCGAAGCCCAGACGCTCGAGAGCCGCCATGCTGTGCATGATGGCGTGATGCTCGAATGCGCTGGTGATGAGGTGCTTCTTGTTCTGGCGGGCCTTGGTGAAGGCGGTGCCCTTCACAGCCCAGTTGTCGGCCTCAGAGCCGCAGCCGGTGAAGAAGATCTCCGCCGGGGATGCGTTGATGGCCTTTGCGACCTGTGCGCGGCCGGTGTCCACAAATTCCTTTGCTTCATAGCCGACGCTGTAGTGGCTGCTGGGGTTGCCGCAAGCTCCGCTGAGAGCCTCGACCATCACAGCCAGCACTTCGGGAGCGCAGGCAGTGGTCGCAGCATTATCAAGGTATACGACCTTTTCAGTTTCCATAGGGATTCTGTCCTTTCATCTGGATAAAATCCGAGTCCGAGACCCGGTAAAATCTCTCTTTTGACACATTTCCCTGCGGCCTGTCTTGCGCAGGCGCACAGAGCAACACTATATTTATACCCTAGTATTCCCACTATGTCAATATGAATTCTCGAGATTCGGGCATTTGACGCAAAAATTTTCGATTTTTACTTCTTTCCCTTGCCTGTCAGCTTGCCCAGCAAAACCTTCCAGCGCGGATATCCCCAGCGTTTGTCCTCGTCGAAATCATCCGCCAGCTTCCACGGGAAGGGCGAGCCATCGAAGTAGAGATTTCCGGCCTCATCCACCCGGTCGAGCTTCTTGGGCAGATACTCTTCATCATAATAGCTCTTCTTCCGGTCGGGCAGGCTCCAATGGAGCGTGCCGTCCTCGTCCATGCCGGACGCCCAGACGCCGAACACGAAGGTCGCCGCCTCGCCGTAGCAGTGCTGCTCCATCCGGATCGCACCATCATAATAGAACTTGATGACCTCCAGCGTGCCGGATTCCTTTTTGCCGTCCCGACCCAGCGTCGGGCGGTAGTCCTGCTGATAGCGGCAGCCGCAATGACTGCCCGCAAATTGTTTCGGGTCAAAGCCCATCTTTCTGTCCTTTCTATTGAGAGGGCTGTCAGAAATGTCCCTCAAAATCTCCCTCGATCTCATACGGCCAGCTCAGGATGCCGCCGAGGTCGTACAGGTCGGTATAGCCGAGGCTCTCCAACTTCTGCACAGCGTCCGCGCTCCGGCGTCCGGTGCGGCAGTAGACCAGCCACGGGGCATTCTTGTCGGGGATCACCTCTCCGGCGCGGCTCAGCACCTCGCCCAGCGGGAGCAGCTTTGCCCCCGGGATGTGTCCCACCGTATATTCGTCCGGTTCACGGACGTCCACCGCGACAGCCTTGCCTGCATCCAGCAGACGGATCGCTGCGGCGGGTTCGATTTTCTGGATCATCGTCTCATCTCCTCCGATATTCGCTATTTTCTCTATTATATGATATCAGACCTTTTTTGTTTGTACAAGAGTTTTCGCTTTTCAAACCCCGAACGGCGTGCTATACTATAAAAGTGAGCAAGGAGAGAAGAACGCTATGAAATTTTCGACCAAGAGCCGCTACGCACTGCGGCTGATGGCTGAGCTGGCACGGTACGCGCCCGGCACGACCGTCTCACTGAAGGAGATCAGCGAGCGGCAGAACCTCAGCTTGAAATATCTCGAGCAGATCGTCACCCCGCTGGCCCGGGTCGGCCTTGTCAAGAGCGAGCGCGGCAGTCAGGGCGGCTACCGTCTGACGAAAGCCCCCGCTGACTACACCGCCGGAGAGATCCTCCGCGCCATCGAGGGCAGCGTCGCCCCCATCCCCTGCCTTGGCAGCGAAACGAACGAATGCCCCATGTCCGATCAGTGCTTCACCCTGCCCTTCTGGAGCGGACTGGACGACGTCATCAACCAGTATATCGACAGCGTGACGCTGGAACAGCTGGCGCAGAGCTTGCCCGCCGTCAAAGAGGGCTGCGGCTGCTGCGGAACAAAAACTTGAAAAATGTGCTTGACATTTCCCGTCTGATTTTATATAATAATCAAGCATTCAGTGAATGCCGCACATTTAGGGGTATAGCTCAGTTGGTAGAGCAGCGGTCTCCAAAACCGCGTGCCGTGAGTTCGAGACTTACTACCCCTGCCAGAAACGCACAGGACGAACGCTCTGTGCGTTTTTATTTTTGTCTTAAATTTCGTCAATTTTTTCACAGCTTTTTGTGTCCAAGATGTTGTCAAACCTTACAAAAATACGCTATATTTTTTGTGAATAATATCGTATGGACAATTCGGTTCAAATGCGGTAACATAAAAGCACAAGATTGTTACTCTCCATGAGGCATTACTTGCAGATGTTTCCTTTGGCTTTTATGGCTTATGGGGCATAGTGTAAGTATCTGCTGTAAGGAGAGTTTTTCTTTTATTACTATAAAAAACGGGGCGTGCCGGATATGGAGATTTTCAAAAAAATCAACAACAACGTTGCTCTGGCACGCGACGCAAAGGGTCGGGAGCTTGTGGTTTTCGGAAAAGGGGTTGGCTTTCCGGCAATGCCCTATGAGCTGAATGACTTATCCAACATCCGCCGTACTTTCTACGATGTGAACGAAAGCTACTTCGACCTTCTGCGGGATATCCCCGAAGAGATCTTCCTCCTCGCAGACGACATCGCCGATACCGCCCGGGAAGAGCTGGACTGCGCTTTGAGTCCCAAGCTGACCTATGTATTGGCCGATCATCTCAACTTTGCCATCCAGCGGTGTCAGAACGGCATCGTCCTCCAGACACCGCTTGCTTATGATATCCGGCATCTGTATCCTCAGGAATACAGCATTGCAAAAGAAGCCCTTCACATGCTGCGCGAACGGCTGAACGTCAACCTTCCCGACGAGGAAGCGACCAGCATCGCCCTGCATTTCATCACCGCCGAGACCGAAGTCGGCGACATGCACTCCACCATCCTGACCGCAAAGGTCATCTCTGAAATTTCCAACTTGGTGGAAACGACCCTCGGGGTCAAATTGGATAAAGACAGTTTCAGCTTTTCCCGGTTTGCAATGCACCTCCGCTATTTAGTCCAGCGGATGATGCACAGCCAGACCTTGAACGGTGAGAGCGGAACGGATGCAATGTTCCGCACCATCTGCTGCGAGTACCCCGAAATCTACGCCTGCGTCCAGAAGATCAACGATTTTCTGACAAAGACCTACGGCTGGCCCTGCAGCAAGGAAGAACAGCTCTATCTCATCATGCACATTCATCGTGTCTGTGCAGAGCACACAAAAGAACAGTAAATGACAATTCTGGATCGTTACCCGCACATTGCTTGCGGGGCGTTACCCAAAACACCAAACAACTCGACGGTCAACTGACTGGATGCGGGTCAGTTGTGTTTTGGGTATTTTTATTTTCGGTATATCCGCCGTCCGGCGCGCGAGGATGGTGTGTTATATAAACGCTAGATATGAAGGAAAGACCTCGATTGCAGGTCGGCACAGGAAGGAGTGCGATTTCATGCAGGGGCAGGAATTGCAGCAGGTCCTTCCGCTGGTCGGCGGAGAGACGAATGTCGTCTCCGCAGTCCGGCGTGGGACTCGCATCTCCATCACCCTCAAGGACGAAAGCCTTGCGGACACTGCGGCACTGACGGCTCTGCCGTTTGCGGCGTCTGTCAGTCTGCACAACGGGCGTTTGCGCCTTGAGATGACCGACCGGGCATACGAGGAATACAAGAAGGAGAATTGTCTTATGGCAAGTAAATACGACGGTCTTGCGCGTATCATCATTCAAAACGTCGGCGGCAAGGAAAACATCATCTCGCTGACCCACTGCGTCACCCGCCTCCGCTTCCGTCTGAAGGACGAGAGCAAGGCCAACACCGACATCCTGAAGGACACCGACGGCGTTGTCACGGTCATCCAGTCCGGCGGTCAGTACATGGTCGTCATTGGCAATCAGGTCAATGACGTTTACGACGCTGTCTGTGCAGTCGGCCACATCCAGCCGGGCGGCGCAGTCAACGAGGACGGCAGTGCGGCTGCCGAAGAGGACGCTCCCAAGGGCAAGTTCAACCCGCTGAATGCTTTCATCGGCATCGTTACCAGCGTGTTCTCCCCGTTCCTGGGCGTTCTGTGTGCCTGCGGTATCCTGAAAGGCTTCCTCGCAATGTTCGTTGCGTTTGGCATCCTGAGCGATACCAGCTCGACCTACAACGTCCTGTACTCTCTGGGCGACAGCTTCTTCTACTACATGCCCATTCTGCTGGGTTACACCGCAGCCAAGAAGTTCGGCCTGCCCGAGATGGAAGGTATGCTGCTGGGTGCTGGTATGCTCTACCCCAACCTGCTGAGTGCTTCTACCGCTGCTCATGACAGCCTGTTCGGTATTCCCATCATCATGCCCGCTTCCGGCGACTACTCCTCCAGCAT
>CAVJGY010000027.1:0-7729 GCA_963648915.1 Acutalibacteraceae bacterium
TGGCTATGCGGCTTCCTGCTTTGCGCTTACCAAGACCGTGGAAGCGGGACAGACCGCACAGTTCGAGGTGGTGTTCTCCACCGAAGAGAAAACGGCTTCGGGCGGGGAGCTTCTGCATCAGCAGGAGAGCCGCCTGAACGCGCTGGAACAGAAGGCGGGCTTCACCGACCCGGTGGCTTCTCAGCTGGCCGTCGCAGCGGATGCGTTCATCGCACGGCGGGATTCCACCAACGGAAAAACGATTCTGGCGGGTTATCCGCTGTTCAGCGATTGGGGCAGAGATACGATGATCGCCCTGCCCGGCTGCTGCTTAGAGACAGGCCGCTATGAGGACGCAAAGAGCATCCTGCGCACCTTCCTCGCCTACGAGAAGGACGGTCTTGTGCCGAACCTCTTCCCGGAGGGCGCACAGAAGCCGATGTACAACACCGTGGACGCGGCACTCCTCCTCATTGAGGGCGTGTGGCTCTACATCCAGCAGAGCGGCGACCACGAATTTTTAAAAGAAGCCTATCCGGTCATGGAGCGCATCATCGCGGCCTACCGGAAGGGAACGCATCACGGTATCCGGATGGATGCGGACGGCCTCATTCAGGCGGGTGAGGGACTCGACCAAGTGACATGGATGGATGTCTGTGTGAACGGCATCCTTCCGACCCCCCGCCACGGCAAGCCCGTTGAGGTCAATGCCTATTGGTACAACGCCCTTGAAATTATGGCAGTGTTTGCAGAACAGCAGGGAAAGACCAGCGATTATAAGGAGCTGGCCGAGAAGGTAAAACGATCGTTTGCGGAAAAGTTCTACATGCCGGACAAGGGTTATCTGAAAGACGTGCTGTCGGGCACGGAGGCGGATGAACAGATTCGCTGCAACCAAATTTGGGCGGTGTCGATGTCCTTCTCCGCCCTCTCTCCCGAGCAGGAGAAGCGCGTGGTCGAGACGGTCTGCCGCCACCTGTACACGCCCTGCGGACTCCGGACGCTCGCCCCGACCGACCCGCAGTATCACGGCAGCTACGGCGGCAAGCAGGTCGACCGGGACATGGCCTATCATCAGGGAACGGTCTGGGTGTTCCCGCTGGGTGCATACTACCGGGCATACCTGAAAGTCCATCACAACACCCCGGAGGCCGCCGCAGAGGTGCGCCGGGAACTGGACGCGATGCTCCCCATGCTGCGGGAGGGCTGTGCCGGACAGCTGCCCGAAATCTACAGCGGCGATTTCCCGGCGGAGAGCAAGGGCTGCTTCGCGCAGGCATGGAGCGTGGGTGAGATGCTGCGGGTCTACGCCGTGCTGGAACGAATCGAAGGTGCAGGAGGAAACGATGAGAAGAGTGGTACTTGATAAGAGCCGCCGCGGTTGGTGGAAGTCCGCCGTGTTCTATGAGCTGTATCCGAAAAGCTTTCAGGATACGACCGGAAGCGGCACGGGCGACCTGAGAGGCATCCTGTCCCATCTGGACTACCTCGAAACGCTGGGCGTGGACGCCATCTGGCTCTGCCCCATCTGTGCATCGCCGCAGGTCGACAACGGCTATGATATTTCGGATTTCTGCGCCATCGAGCCGAGCTTCGGCACGATGGAGGACATGGATGAGCTCATCGCCGAGAGCAAAAAGCGGGGCATCGGCATCCTCATCGACCTGACCCTCAACCACTGCTCCGACCAGCACCGCTGGTTCAAGGCAGCGCGAAGCTCGAAGGACAGCCCCTATCACGACTACTTCCTCTGGCGGGACGGCACACCCGACTGCCCGCCGAATGAGATGCGGGGCGTGTTCGGCGGCTCGGCTTGGACATACGCACCTGAAATCGGCCAGTGGTACTTCCACCAGTTCGCACCGGAGCAGCCGGATATGAACTGGGAGAACCCGAAACTCCGCGAGGAACTTTACGATGTAATGCGGTTCTGGGTCAAGAAGGGCGTTGCAGGCTTCCGTCTGGACGTCGTCGACCAAATTGCAAAAGAGCCGGACAAGAACATCACCATCAACGGCCCGCGCCTGCACGAGTATCTGCACGGCATCTCCGAGAACGTCCTGACCGACGAGGGTCTGGTGACGGTCGGCGAGGCGTGGGGTGCAGACACCGAACGCGCCAAGCGGTACAGTGCGCCGGACGGCAGTGAGCTGAGCATGGTGTTCCAGTTCGAGCACATCGGCCTCGACCAAGAGCCGGGCAAGGACAAGTGGGATATGATCCCGCTGGAACTTCCCAAGCTGAAAGAATGCCTCCGCCGCTGGCAGCAAGAGCTGTATGGCTGCGGCTGGAACAGCCTCTTCTTCAATAACCACGACCTGCCCCGCATCGTTTCCCGCTGGGGCAATGACAAGGAATACCGCGTGGAGTCGGCGAAGATGCTGGCGACCATGCTTTACGGTCTGCAGGGCACGCCCTATATCTATCAGGGCGAAGAGCTGGGCATGACGAATATCAAGCTCCCGCTGGAACAGTATCAGGACTTGGAGATCCACAACATGTACAAGGAGCGGACGGAGCGGGGCGACTCTCCCGAGAGCGTCATGAAGTCCATCTGGGCGCGCGGCCGCGACAATGCCCGCACCCCGATGCAGTGGACAGCAGGGGAGAACGCAGGCTTCACCACCGGAACGCCGTGGCTTCCGGTCAACGAGAACTACACCACCATCAATGCCGAGGCAGCCTTGGCCGACCCGGATTCGGTGTTCTACTATTATCAGAAGCTCATCGCCCTGCGGAAGGAGCGTCCGGTGTTCCGGGATGGCCGGTTCGAGCTGCTCTGCCCCGAGGACAAGCAGCTGTTCGCCTACACCCGCGAGACCGAGAACGAGCACCTGCTGGTGGTCTGCAACTTCTCCGGCGAGGAAGTCGAGTTCGACCTCCCGGCGGGATATGAGAACGCTGAGTGCCTCATCTCCAACTACGATGAACCGTCTGCTAAGACCATCCGCCCCTATGAGGCGTGGATGCTCTGCCGCAAGGATTGAAAAAGGAGTGCTGACCCAATGAACCGTTACGCAGGTGTTCTCCTATCTGTCACCAGCCTGCCGTCTCAGTATGGCATCGGCTGCTTCGATAAGGCTGCCTATGCGTTTGTGGACTGGCTGGAAAAGGCCGGACAGCGTTACTGGCAGATCTTGCCTCTGGGTGCGACCGCCTACGGTCTGCCCGACAACTCGCCCTATCAGGCGTTCTCCGCCTTTGCAGGCAACCCGTATCTCATCAGTCTGGACACCCTCATCGAGGAGGGCGTTCTGACCCGCGAGGAGTGCGACGCGGTGGATTTCGGCAAAAACCCCGCGAAGGTCGACTTCGACAAGCTCCACGAAAACCGTCTGGCACTCCTCCACAAGGCCTACGAGCGGAGCGGCATCGCACAGGACAACGGCTTCCATGAGTTCTGTGCCAACAACGCATGGTGGCTGGACGATTATGCCCTCTTCATGGCGTTGAAGAGCTTCTTCAAGGAAGTGCCCTTCCAGAGCTGGCCGGAGGACATCCGGATGCACTGGGATTTCGCCATCGACTACTACAACCGGGAGCTTTACTTCGATGTGGAGTTCCATAAGTATCTGCAATATAAGTTCGACCAGCAGTGGACGCGGCTGAAAGCCTACGCCAACGCAAAGCATATTCAAATCGTCGGCGACATCCCCATTTACGTTTCGCCGGACGGTGCGGATGTCTGGGCACACCCTGACCTGTTCCAGCTGGACAGCGAGAACGAGCCGACCGCCATCGCAGGCTGTCCGCCGGATGCCTTCGCCGCCGACGGTCAGGTCTGGGGCAACCCGCTCTACCGCTGGGAGCGTCACCGGGAGACCGGATACGCATGGTGGATGAGCCGGATGTGGTACAGCTTCAAGCTGTATGACGTGGTTCGCATCGACCATTTCCGGGGCTTCGACGAGTACTTCTCCATCCCGGCGGACGCCAAGACCGCCAAGGAAGGCCACTGGGAGAAAGGCCCGGGCATGGAGCTGTTCGACACCATGCACTGGCAGCTGGGCAATGTCAACGTCATCGCGGAGGATTTGGGTCTGATGACCGACAGCGTCCGGGAGCTGGTAAGAGCCAGCGGATGCCCCAACATGAAGGTCCTGCAGTTCGCCATCGACCCGGACGACACCGCCGCGTCGAATGACTACTGGCCGCACAACTACAACCCCAACTGCGTGGTCTATACGGGCACGCATGACAACCCGACTCTTGCGGGCTGGTATGCCGGACTGGACAAGGCCTCCCGCCGTCAGGTGCGGGATTATCTGGGCGATGAGTTCACGCCCGACCGCCTGATGCACAAAGTCCTCATCCGTCTGGCGATGCGCAGTGTCGCCAAGGACTGCATCATCCCCATTCAGGACTACTTGGGTCTGGGCGATGATGCCCGGATGAACCAGCCGGGCACGGTGGGCTTCAACTGGCGTTGGCGTCTCCGTCCCGGTCAGGTGACCGACGCACTTGCCGACGAGCTGATGGCTCTGACAAAGCATGTGGGCCGCGTCAACTGGGACATCCAGAACGGTTAAACCTCGTTTCGAGCAGTGAAAGCTGCATTGGATATTATTCATCACATGAAGGAGAAATAATTATGAAAAAGATCTCGCGTCGTTCGTTCCTGTCCGCTTGTGGCACTCTGGCTGCAATGACCGCTCTGACCGCCTGCGGCGGCAGCAACAGCACCGCTTCCTCCACCGCCGCAAGCAGCACCGCCGCTTCCTCCACCACCGAGGTGAAGGACATCACCCTGAAGGTCTGGGGCCCGCAGGAAGATCAGGCTGATTCGAGCAGCTGGCTGCCCACCATGTGCGCTCAGTTCAACGACGCACATCCCGAGTGGAACATCACCTACAAGTTCGAGGTCTGCTCCGAGGGTGACGCAGGCAAGAACGTCACGCAGGACGTCTCCGCAGCCGCCGACGTTTACATGTTCGCAAACGACCAGCTGGGCACTCTGGTGCAGGCAAACGCCATCGCACAGCTGGGCGGCAGCTATCTGGATGAGGTCGTCAACGACAACCCCGACACTATGATCGAGTCCGTCACCAGCACCGACGGCGGCGTGTACGGCGTTCCCTTCACCGGCAACACCTGGTTCATGTACTATGACACCTCCGTCTTTACTGAGGACGACGTGAAGTCTCTGGACGCCATGCTGGAAAAGGGCAAGGTCGCTTTCCCGCTCACCAACTCTTGGTACATCGCAGCTCCCTACTATGCAAACGGCTGCACCATCTTCGGTGAGAGCGGCATGGATGCTGACGCAGGCTTCGACTTCGGCGGCGACAAGGCTGTCGCCGTCACCAAGTACTTGGTGAACCTGCACAACAACGCAAACTTCGTTGTCGACGACAGCGGTTCTGGTCTGTCCGGCCTGCGTGAGGGCACGGTCAACGCGATGTTCTCCGGCACTTGGGACGCTGAGGCAGTCAAGGAAGCTCTGGGCGACAACTTCGGTGCAACTCAGCTGCCGACCATCACCATCGACGGCGAAGCAAAGCAGATGCGCTCCTTCGCAGGTTCTAAGGCAATCGGCGTCAACCCCAACTGCGCAAACATGCAGGCTGCTGTCGCTCTGGCTGTCTATCTGGGCTCTGCTGAGGCTCAGAAGGCTCACTATGAGATGCGCGGCATCGTCCCGACCTCCAATTCTCTGAGCAGCGACGCAACTGTTTCCGCCGATATCGTTGCAATGGCACAGGCAAACACCATCTCCAACACCTCCGTCCTGCAGGCTACTCTGCCGGAGATGGGCAACTACTGGACTCCTTCCGAGAACATGGGCAAGGCCATCGTCAGCGGCGAGGTCACTCTGGACAACGCAGCGGAAAAGACCGAGGCCTATAACAACGCTCTGAACAACGCCAGCATGTAACCCATGAATTTGGCTGAAGGAGATGATCATGTGCCAAAAACATTGACGAACACCGCATCTTCCCAGCGCAAACCGAAGATCAACGACTCTTTGCTCAACGCGCTGAAAAACGGCGGGCCGATGGTGTGGGCTTCCTGCCTCATCATGGGTCTGGCAAATATGCTGAACGGCCAGCTTATCATGGGTCTGATCTATCTGGCGGTCGAGATCGGCGTGATCGTATTTCTCGCCATCCCGAACGGCGGTCTGTACTGGATCTCGATGCTTCCCAGCCTTGGCTGGCGCGAACAGGAGAAGGTCTTTAACGAAGAGACCTTCGTCTACGAATACGTTGCGGGCGACCAGTCTCAGCTGATCCTGCTGTACGGTATCGCTTCCATCTGCATCGTCGGGCTGCTCGTTCTGGTGTGGCAGTCCTCGGTGCGCAGCGGCTACCGTGCCGTCACCCTCAAGAAGATGGGCGAGCATGTGCCGACCTTCAAGGAGCAGCTCCACAGCCTGCTGGACGAGAATGTCCACATGCTGCTGATGACGCCCCCGATGGCCTGCCTTGCCATCTTCACCATCCTGCCCTTGCTCTACATGATGAGCATGGCGTTCACCAACTACTCCAAAGAGGGCGACCATCTGGTCCTGTTCGACTGGGTGGGCCTGAAGAACTTCATGGCGATCTTTGATTCGTCCTCGGTCATCGGCAAGCAGTTCGGCAGTGTCCTGACATGGACGCTCATCTGGGCGTTCTTTGCGACCTTCCTGAACTTCTTCCTCGGTACGATCGTGGCACTCATCATCAACCGCCCGACCATCAAGTTCAAGGGCTTCTGGCGCGGCTGCCTGTCCATGACGATCGCCGTCCCGCAGTTCGTCTCCCTGATGGTTATCCGCTCCATGGTGCAGCCTGAAGGCATCGTGAACAAGATGCTCCTGAATGCAGGCTGGATCAGTGAGCGTCTGCCCTTCCTCGAGAATGCAACGTGGGCGCGTGTCCTCGTCATCGTCGTCAACCTGTGGGTCGGTATCCCGTATACCATCATGCAGGTCACGGGTATTTTACAGAACATCCCCGCCGACCAGTATGAGGCCGCCCGCATCGACGGTGCGAACGCCATCGAGCAGTTCATCAACATCACCCTGCCCTACATGCTGTTCGTCATGACGCCCTACCTCATCACCCAGTTCACGGGCAACATCAACAACTTCAACGTCATCTACCTGCTGACCCGCGGCGAGCCGATGTATGTCGGCAACTCCGCCGGCGAGACCGACCTGTTAGTCACTTGGCTGTACAAGCTGTCGGTCGACCAGCAGAAGTACAATCTGGCAGCCGTCATTGGCATCTTCACCTTTGTGGTGCTGTCCATCGTGTCTCTGGTGACCTATCGTTCCAGCGGCTCGTATAAGGATGAGGAGGGATTCAAGTAATGTCGAACAAAATCAAAGGCGGCGGAATGCACGCCAAGCGCGTCGCGGGCGATGTCATTACTTACATCTTCCTGATCGTGCTCAGCGTCATCTGGCTGATCCCGTTCTTCTGGCTGCTGATGCAGTCCTTCCGTGATGGCAAGGGTCAGTTCATCTCGACCTTCCTGCCGAAGGCGTATACCCTGAACAACTACAAGGCTCTGTTTACCCAGTTCGATGTCATGAACTTCCCCCGGATGTTCATGAACACCTTCTTCATCGCCTGCTGCACCTGCGTCATCTCCACCTTCTTCGTGCTGGGCGTGGCCTACTGCACCAGCCGCCTGAAGTGGAAGATGCGCAAGCCTTACATGAACATGGCGATGATCCTGAACCTGTTCCCGGGCTTCATGACGATGATCGCAGTCTACTTCATCCTCAAGGCTCTGGGCATGACCGAGGGCAACCGTATCC
>CAVJGY010000027.1:7739-11090 GCA_963648915.1 Acutalibacteraceae bacterium
CACGGGCTTCTTCGTCATGAAGGGCTTCATGGATACCATCCCGAAGGCTCTGGATGAGGCCGCCACCATCGACGGCTGCACCCGCTGGCAGATCTTCACCAAGATCACCCTGCCTCTGTGCAAGCCCATGATCGTCTATCAGGTCATCACCTCCTTCATGGGTCCTTGGGTCGACTTCGTGTTCGCAAAGGTCATCTGCCGTACCAATTCCCAGTACTTCACGGTCTCCATCGGCCTGTGGAGCATGTTGGAAAAGGAGTACGTCGACGTCTGGTTCGTCCGCTTCTGTGCAGGTGCGGTGCTGGTGTCCATCCCCATCGCGATCCTGTTCATGATCACCCAGAAATTCTATCAGGAAGCCATGAGCGGCGCAGTCAAGGGCTAAACCGCGCAACGCTTCCATTCCCGGAGCACCCGGAAAGGAGAACACCCCTATGGAAACCGTCAAGAAACCCTCTTCCGGCATCAGCAGCAATGGTCTGCGGACATGGGGGATGTTCTTCCTTCTGGCCGGGATGCTGAGCAAGAGCATCCTGCAAAACGGTCTGCTGAACCTCGGTTCGACCGGATTCCAGCAATTGCTGGAAGAGATGCAGACCTCCGGTGCGGTGATGCTGTACGCAACGCTGGCCTTGGTCTTGCAGGCAATGGAGACGTGCGCTGTGCCCATCTTCGCCTTTCTGTTGGTGGAGGGGGTGGAGCACACCTCGAGCCTGCGGAACTACGCCCTGCGTGTGGCGGGTCTGGCACTCCTCAGTGAGCTTCCCTACAATCTGGCAATGAGCGGAAAGCTGCTGGACACGACCTCCCGTGATCCGGTGTTCGGACTGCTGGTCTGTCTGGTGATGGTCTACCTCTATCAGAAATTCCCGGAAAAGAGCGCGACGCACATCCTCCTCCGGGTGCTGGTAACGGTGGCCGCGGTGGTCTGGTGCTCGATGCTGTCCATCCGGTACGGAAGCAGTGTGGTCGTCCTCTTTGCCGCACTGTGGGCGTTCCGGGGCAAGGGCTCGTTCCAGAGCCTTGTGGGTTCGGCAGTGTCCATCCTCTGCTGCCTCTTCTCGCTCTTCTTTCTGGCCGCCCCGATGGGCTTTCTGGCCGTTCACTTCTACAATGGTGAAAAAGGCCCGGAGAACCGCATCGTCAATTATCTGGCGTATCCGGCCTTGCTGCTGGTCGTTGGCGCGGCAGGAAAGCTCCTGTTCTGAGCAGACCCATTTCTAAGCTAACCCCATACCTTTATTTATTTTCTCCTTCATCACGTCCGGCCTCCTGCGCTGGATGCCTGCGTCAGTTCTCCATCTTCTGACAAAGGGAAAAGGCGGTACACCCTTCGCGGTGCGCCGCCTTTTTTGCGTCTGGCTGCACATCCGTCAGCAAACACTATGATACATTTGTTGAATGACGGATGTGGGAAAACTGCCCCACATCTGCTCAAAAGACCTCCACATCCGTCAAACATGATGGATGTGATAAAACAGCATATATTCGCTCTTTTTCTTCACATCTGTCATATATCTCAAGTGGTAATAATGTTCCACATCTGCTCAAATGACGGATGTGAGAGCACCTGTGCAGAAAACGGCGTACCCGGTATATTGCTGGGTGCGCTTTTTTGCAGCTTACGCCCGGATTTTTACAGCTTACTGCGTGCGGTGTGGTGCATCCGGGCGTTCTATGTTATATTACAGACAGGGAAGGGGAGTGAGGAGATGAAATTGAGGGTGGAGCAGGTCGGGGCAGAAACGCCGGAGGAGGTGCTCATCCGCTGCCATGACCCGGAAGAGCCGTGGGTCGGTGAGATGCAGAGCATCGCCGCCGGACAGGTCACGGTGAACGGCGTTCTGGACGGAAAGCTGTACCGCCTGAAGCTTGGGGATATCTACTATTTTGAGGTGGTGGACGGCGGCTCGTTCCTGTATTGCCAGAAGGAAATTTTCTCCTGTAAGCAGCGGCTCTATGAATTTGAGGCTCTGTGCAGCGGTACGATGCTGTTCCGGTGCAGCAAATCCATGATTTTAAACGCCGAAAAAATCGATTATGTTCTGCCGTCCCTTTCCGGCCGCTTTGAGGCCGTGTTGGACAACGGCGAAAAGGTCATCATCTCCCGGCAATATGTCAGCACGCTCAAGCGGCTGTTGGGGCGATAGGAGGAGCGTATGAAAAAAATCGAGTTTTGGCTGCATCGGTTCGTCTTTGTGTATGGGCTTATCATGCTCAGCACCTTTTTCATGTGTCTGCTGTTCAACCCCACCAGCGAGCTTCCCGTTGTCAGCTTTTTCGGACGCTGCATCCTGCTGACGCTGGCGAGCATGGGAACGCTCGTCGTCTATGCGTCCAGAGATGAGCTGACGAACCGGGCATGGTGGTGCAGGACGGCTCTGCATACGGTTCTGCTGGAAGTGGTCCTGCTTCCGCTGGCGCATAACTGGGGCTTCTGGTACAGCCCGCTGGACGGCGTGATCTATGGCTCGTTTATTCTGGCCGCGAAGATTCTGTGGCATCTGATCGACTTCGGGCAGAGCTTCTATACGGCGTCGCGGCTGAACGAGCAGATCCGTCAGCGAAAGCAGGAGGAGTGCAGAAGAAAGGACGCAGAGCATGACGAAAACTGACTGGATACGCTGCCCGAAATGCGGCGGCAAGACCCGCACGATGGTACGGGAGCACACCGTGCTCGAGGATTTCCCGCTGTTCTGCCCCAAGTGCAGGTACAGCTGTGTCATCTGCTTCAAGGACGGAAGGCTGGAAGAAACAGCACCGGAAAACTAGGAGGACGCCGCGATGGAATATATCCGCATCACAAAAGAAAACATCGACAGGGAGCACATCTGCTGTGCCATGTCCGGCAAGCAGAGCCTCACCAAGAAGGAGTGGCTCAGGCAGCGGTTCGACGAGGGGCTGGTTTTCTATCGGAGCGTGGAGCGCGGCAAGTGCTTTATCGAATACATCCCGGCGGAAAACGCATGGACGCCCATTGACGCGGATGGGTATCTTTACATCAACTGCCTGTGGGTCTCCGGCTCGATGAAGGGTCACGGATACGCGGGCGAGCTGCTCGCTGAGTGCATCCGGGACGCCAAGGAACAGGGAAGAAAGGGGCTGTGCATCCTGTCCGCTGAGGGACGGAAGCGGGAGTTTCTGGCCGACCCGAAGTTTCTGGCACATCAGGGCTTTTCGGTCGCAGACGTTTCGGACTGCGGCATCGACCTCATGGCTCTGCCCCTTGTATCGGATGCGGAACTGCCGTGCTTCAAAGAATGCGCGAAGCATCCGAAAACGAGCGAAACCGGCTTCGTCCTCTACTATACCGACCAGTGCCCGTTTACTTACTACTGGGTGCCGCGCGTG
>CAVJGY010000028.1:0-10958 GCA_963648915.1 Acutalibacteraceae bacterium
GCCCCCTTACAGTGCCCCCTAGGATACCACAACTCGACCCTAAAAACAAGCCATCAACGCAGAAAAACCGCCGTACTCAGAGCGAGTACGACGGTTTTTCTGTGTTTCAAATCCTAATTGGAGAAGAAGGATGTGAGTATCAGCTTATCAGTGGATGAACACCGGGCCAAGCGGGTTGGCGATGGGGCTGACATAGCCGCCGATGAGCTTCGGGATGGCCAGGCTGATGTCGGGCACGAAGGTCAGGAGCAGCAGTGCGATGAACATGCACAGATAGAACGGCAGGGTCGCCTTGACGACCTTCTCCATCGGGCGTTTTGCAACGGCAGAACCGATGAACAGAACTGCGCCGACAGGAGGAGTCAGCAGGCCGATACCACAGTTCAGGACCACGATGATACCGAACTGGATGGGGTCGATGCCGATGGAAGTTGCGATGGGCAGCAGGATCGGGGTAGCGATCAGGATGATGGGAGCCATATCCATGATGCAGCCCAGAACCAGAATGATAATATCGATCAGCAGAGCGATGATGTAGGGGTTATCGGTGACACTGGTGATGGCGTTCGCAGCCAGATCGGGAACGTGCAGCATCGTCAGGCAGTTGCCGAAGACGGCGGAGGTCGCGATCAGGATCAGAACGATGGACAGGGTGTTGACGCACTCGTCCAGAGCGTGCCAGACGCCCTTCCAGTCAAGACCCTTGTAAACAAAGACGGAGACCAGCAGAGAGTAGATAACTGCGATAGCAGCGGACTCAGTAGCCGTGAACGCACCGCCGACAACGCCGACGACAACGATGATAACGGCTGCCAGTGCCCAGATGGAGGTGCCCAGCTGCTTGATGAAGCCCTTGATGCTGAACGGAGAGCCCTTGGGGTAATTCTCCTTAACGGAGATGATGTACGAACCGATCATCAGGACGATTGCCAGCAGTGCGCCGGGCAGATAGCCAGCGAGGAACAGGCTGCCGACGCTGATGCCGCCAGCGGTGGTGGCATAGATGACCATGTTGTGGCTCGGGGGAACCAGCAGACCCTCGCAGGAAGAGGTGATGGTAACAGCGGTGGAGAAGTCAGCGTCATAACCCTGATCGACCATCATGGGGATCATGATAGAACCGATGGAAGCGGTATCTGCAGAAGCAGAACCGGAAATGCCGCCGAAGAAGTAGGAAGCAACGATGTTGACCATTGCCATACCGCCGCGCATCCAGCCGACGCAGGCGTCAGCAAGTGCGATCAGCTTTTCAGAGATACCGCCCGAACCCATGAGAACGCCCATGGTGATGAAGAACGGAACGGCCATCAGGCTGAACGAGGAGATGCCCTTCACCATCAGGCGGCAGACATCGGAAAGGTTCTGACCCTGCACCAGCAGGCAGAACACACTGGACAGACCAACTGCGTATGCGATGGGGAAACGCAGGAAGATCATCACAAAGAAGCTGACAAGAAGGACAATGATAGCCAGCGTTTGAACTGTCATATTACACTTCCTCCTTTACAAAAAAGCTCTTGATGTGGTTGTAGATGGCCTCGATCTCGAAGATGATCATGGCGACACCGGCCAGAGGCACGGGGAAGTACATCCAGAAACGAGACAGCCAAGGCATCGAGACATAGAAGCCGCGGCCGCCCAGCGTGGTAGCGTAGTTCCAGCCAACGACCAGCATGATGATGCCCAGTGCGCAGACAGCAACGTCCGCCAGAATGTCCAGGATCTTGATGGCGATCTTGGGCAGGTAGACGTCAAATGCGGTCATGCGGATGTGTGCGCCGCGGCGGATCGCCAGAGCAGCACTCAGAACCGCCATGTAGCTCATGCAGGTCAGGACGACCTCTTCCGACCATGCGGGGTCGGGGATGAATGGGACGTAACGGCCAACGACCGACATTGTGGTAATGGCAATATCCGCGATCAGCAGGATCTTGCAGATGAACAGAACCACTTTATAGGTGATGTCGTACGCCGGTTTGATCTTATCCAATGTGGTAAAGATTTTCGGCATATTCATTCCTCCAACTAAAAAGCCCGGCGAACCGGCGAGAACACCCCGTCGCGTCCGCCGGGCAAAAGCGACTTAACTTAGCGAGACGTCAGAGCTTAGCCCTTCATGTCCAGCAGCTTCTGGTACAGCTCAGCCTGATCGGAGGTGTTCTCGCTGATGACCTTAGCGCAAGCCTCCTGCCAAGGTGCCTTGTCGTCGACATCGACAACGTTGCAGCCGGAAGCCTTCAGGTCGTCCAGAACCTTGTTCTCCTCAGTCTCGGACAGCTCAGCGTTGAAGGCCTGGGTATCAGCACCAGCCTCCATGATAGCTGCCTGCTGGTTCTCGGTCAGCTTGCCCCATGCGTTATCGGTGATAACAGCCTGAATTGCGCCCAGAGTGTGGCCGTCGAGGATCAGGTTGTTTGCAACTTCAGGGAATGCGTTGGACTTGTAGTTTGCGATGGGCTGCTCTGCGCCATCGACAACGCCGGTCTGCAGTGCGCTGTACAGCTCACCGAAGGAAACGACGGTCGGGTTTGCGCCCAGACCCTCGACCATGCCGTTCATGACAGGGTCGTTGGACACGCGGAGCTTCAGACCCTTGAAGTCAGCGATGGTAGCAACAGGGTTGACCGTGAAGAAGTGACGGAAGCCCTCTTCGCCGTAGAAGATACCACGAACGGGCAGGCCGAGATCCTGCGGCTCGTTCAGGAACTCCGGAGCGAGGTCGCTGTTTGCGAAGTTCCAGAAGTGCTTGCGGTTCTCAAAGGTGAAGGGGATGGACAGCAGCTTGGACTTGTTGCAGCCGTAGCTGGTCAGTGCGAATGCAGAGATACGGCTCATGTCGATGGAGGTAGAGCCGCCCAGGATAGCGTCCAGAACGTCGTTCTCAGAACCCAGAACACCGGAAGCCTGAACATCGATGACGACAGAACCGCCAGTCAGCTCCTCGACCTTCTCCTTGAAGTGGGTAGCGGTCTGGCCGACGATGGTATCCAGCGGGTTGACCTCGGCGTAGACCAGAGTCACCTTCGGATCGCTTGCAGCTGCGGCTGCATCACCAGCGGGAGCAGCAGAAGCAGCGGTAGAGGTTGCGGTGGAAGCAGCGGTGGAGCTGCTGGAGCCGCCACATGCGGTCAGAGCCAGAGCAGCGGCAGAAACACCGGCTGCTGCGAGGAAGCTGCGACGAGTAATTTTCTTCATAACGATTGTCCTCCTAATTCTCTTATCCTGTCAGACGCCCTTGCACAGGCGGCGTACTGACATTCATCTGTTGTTCACACTTTAGCAAATTTTTTTAGCCAAAACAAGGGGTTCTGAAAAATGTCCTGTTTTTTGAAAAAATGTGAACATTTCTTTTGTGCATTCTGCAAAAGAATCATACTCTTCTTTGAGCAGGTCGCACAAAAACTGGTATACAAGTTAGGTCGTCTGAATTCGTTCGATCAGCTTTTTCTGCTCCTCGAACATCTCGTACAGCGGCCGGACAGCGTCCCGGAACTTCTGCTTTTCCTCGGCGGAAAGCTCGGTCACGACGATTCCCTTTTTCAGCATGTTCTGCTCGGCCTCCTGCTCCCGTGCCGCCCAGAGGGTGCGCTCGGTCAGTGCCGACTCCCGGGCACAGCCCCGGACGATGCCCGGAAAGGACGGGTCAAGCTTTGCCAGCTTTTCCATCGCCGGGATACTTGCCAGCTGAACTTCCGGCACGCGGGTGTGCTCATCCTTCAAAAAATAGGGTGCGACCTCATAGTGGCTCATGGCCTCATAGCTCGGCCAGTTGTTCTCCGCACCGTCGATCTCATTATTATGGAGGGCAGCATAGACCTGACTGTACACGACTTGGACTGGCTCTGCTCCCAGCTCCGACACCATCTCACTCATCATGTCGGACTCCTGCACCCGAAGGGACAGCCCTTGCAGCTCGGCAAGGCTTGTGACCTTCTCCCGGGTGTAGAAGCTTCGGACGCCTGCATCGAACCATGATAATCCCGTTAAGTCGACGGTATCCAGCGATGCCAGAAACTCGTCCCCCACCGCACCGTCCAGAACCCGCCACATCTGGTCGGCGTCCTGATACAGGAACGGCAGCTGGAGCACATTCAGGGAGGACACATATTCGGCCAGCTGGCTGATGGAAACACGGGCAAAGTCGATGCCGCCAAACTGCATCTGCTGGATGACGCTCTGCTCCGCGCCCAGCTCTCCGCCGCTGTACACTGCAATTTTCACCCGGCCATCGGTTCGCTCCTCCACTCTCTGTGCAAAATCCAGAGCGGCCTGTGTCGTCGGGTAGTCCTCCGGCTGATTTTCGGCGTAACGTAAGATCAATTCCGGCTGGTTTTCCACCGGGCCGCTGTTCCCTCGTGGAAAAGAACAGCCCGTCATCCCCATCAGGGCAAAAACACCTGCCGCCGACAGCAATTCCCGCCGGGCTATCATAGCTTCTCCTCCGGGTGGGCAGTCTTTATCTGACGGCGGTACTGGGTCGGGGTCATGCCCGTCCGCTTCTTGAACGCCCGGGCAAAATAGCTTGCGTCCTCGTAGCCCACCATCGAGGCCACCTCTGCCGACGAGCGGAACGGGTCGGCCAGAAGCTCCTTTGCCGCGTTGATGCGCAGTTCGGTCAGACAGTCGAGAAAGTTCATCTTCTGGTACTTCTTGAACTGTGCGGACAAGTAGGCCGGGCTGATGTGCAGGATTTCCCCCACACTGTCCAGCGAGAGGTCGAACATGTAGTTGTCCTCGAGATACCGCCGGACATGCGCCATCACCAGAGCCGTCTGGTTGTTCTCGCCGTCCTCTTTTTCGGCGGCCTGCTCAGGCTCTTCGACCGGCTCCGGCTGAACGGGAGCAAGTGCCGCAAGCTTCCGTTCCGTCTCGATTTGACGAATCGCACGGCGGATGGAGGCCTCCAGCTCGTCGGGGTCGACAGGTTTCAGCAGGTAGTCGCACGCACCCAGATGCACCGCCTCGTGCGCATACTGGAACAGGCTGTACGCCGTGACAAAGATGACACGGCAGCTTGGCCGCTGTGCCAGAATCGCACGCGCCGCGTCCAGACCGCTCATGCCCGGCATCTCGATGTCCATCAGAATCAGCTCTGCGCCCCAGAGAACGGCGGTGTCCGCCGCCTTCCGGCCATTTTCCGCGAATTCTATCACGACCTCATGCTCAAAACGGCGGCTCACCATGTCAGCCAGAGCCTCCCGCTCCAGCTTTTCGTCATCCGCGATCAACAGGCGTATCATCGTCCAATTCCTCCTCCAAATTCTCTACAAGGGGCAGATACAGGCTGACTGCTGTGCCCCACCCCGGATGGGAGCGGATCTCAAACCGACAGCGTTTGTCCAGCAGTCTCAGACGCGCCGCCACATTATAGATGCCGATGTGTTCCCAGCGTTCGCCGGACTGTTCCAGCGCAGTTTTCAGCTCACGAAGCTGTTCCGGCTCGATGCCGACGCCGTTGTCGAACACATTGATATACAAAAGCCCCTGTTCCCGGAGCGGATTGATGCGGATGCGGACGACGCCGCCCTCCTCCTTCGGGGAGATGCCGTGCTTGAACGCATTTTCCACGATGGGCTGTAAAATAAAGGAGGGCACCATCGTCTCGGTCAGCTCGATGGAATCCGATATCTTCCAGAACATCCGGATGCGTTCTCCGAACCGGACATGATAAATCGAATAGTACTCGTCTACGATGCGCACCTCGCGGGAAAGCGGCACCTGCTCGTCGTTGCTCATCAGGCTGTAACGAAGCAGATGGGACAGTGCCGTAATGAGGGCCTGCGTCCGGTAGGCCTTTTCCTGTCCGGCGGTCTGTAAAATGACGTTCAGAGTGTTGAAAAGGAAATGCGGGTCGATCTGACTGCGCAACTGCTGCAATCGGCTGCGCTCCATCCGGTTCTGCAATTCCAAGGCCTGCGTTTTCTGGCGATGCAGCTCCCGCTCGATCTCGTTTTTCTCCCGCAGGGTGTTCACCTGCTCGGCCATCGAGTGCTTCATCCGGTTGAAGGCCTCGGCCAGCTGTCCCATCTCATCCTGATGAGGCACGGGCACATCCGGCGTGTCGAACTCCCGCCGGGCGATGGCCTGCGATGCACCGATGAGCTGCTGCACCGGGGTCAGCAGCCGGAGGACGGACAAGGCCATCACACAGCCCAGCACCAGACACAGCCCGACCACGATGGTCTGGAACCACTTGACCCGGTTGCTCAGCTCCGACACCCGGGTGTAATTCTCCTGTGCGTCCGAAATGGCCGTGTTCAAAAGCTGCTGTGCGTACTGCCGGAGGTAGTTCCCGCAGGGTGACACCTTGTTATAATAAAGCTGTGCCGCCACCATATCTCCGCCCGCACGGACAGCGGTCTCCAAGTCGTTCACCAGTGCGGTGTAGCTGTCAAAGGTCGTGCAGACCGCATTGTATAAGAGATACTGCTCCTCGCTGACCGTTCCCAAGTCGCCCTCAATGCGCCAGAGCCACGCATTCATGGTGGAAAACGACCCATGCAGTTCGTTGAGAAGCTCGTCCGAATCGCCGTACTCCCACCGATAGCTGTCCAGTGCGTTCAGGCTTCGCTCTACGCCGTTCTGAAAGCGGCTGATGGCGTTGAAGTTGCCCATCTGGTCGTCCAGCTCCCGCAGAACGGTGTTCGACTGGTAAAAACTGAGGAAGATCTGGGCGATGAGAGCCAGAAAAAATGCCGCCAGACAGAGCACCATCCGCTCCTTTAAGGTCATCCTCCACCGCACCGTCATCCCTCCCGAGAAAAGCCGCTTTTCCGCGGCGAAATCGCTTCAAATCGTCTTATTCTACCACGTTTTATGGCATCTGCGCAAGTTTTTCCTTGATTGTTCAGAAAAAATATGGTACTATGCCTAAAAAAGGAGGCTTTGCCATGTCTCAGCCAATCTCAGTTTCCGTCCAGATGGACGCGACGTCCTTCCACGATTTCGCCTCGTTCGACCTTCTGCGCCACCACAAACGCTGGCGCAGACCCGTCCTCTTCACGGCCATCCTGCTCGTCTCAGCGGGCATCTGCCTGTCACAGGTCGGCCAGCGGGAGGGCGCGGCTCTGCTGACCGTCGTCCTCGCCATTGTCGCGCTGGGCGTCCCGGCGGTCTATTTCTGGACCTTCTTCCACAATCTGAGCGTCCAGATCAAGAAGATGGGACTTGCCCAGCCGAAGCCCTTCTACCGCCTTTTGCTGAACGACGACGGCCTTTCGGTTTGGATGGCGGGCGAGCAGGACAAGCCCGAGCCGACCCATCAATATCCGTGGCAGAGCATCTACACCGTCTATCGTGTGCCGGGTGCGATTTACATCTACGTTCAGCAGAATCAGGCCTATCTGCTGAACGAGTCCATCGATGCAGCGTGGGCGTACATGACCGAAAAACTTCCGGCAGCTCGTCTGCGCGACTGCCGCTGAGAACAGATTTTTAACAAAAAATAAACCTCTCCGTCAATGCTTTGCATTGCCACCTCCCCTACCGAGGGGAGGCCTTGGCAGAAGGGGAAACTTCCCTATTTTGCCAAAGGCTCTCCTATCAGGAGAGCTGGCGAGCGTAAGCTCGACTGAGAGGTTCTTTTTATAAAACAAAAACAGACAGCACCGTGGAAAGGAGGAGAAAGCGGTGCTGTCTGTATATGAGAACTCCAAACATTTGCGGCTGTCAGGAGATTGTTGGTAGTCTGTCCGCTGCCGGGCTATTGCCTCGCATCGGCAGGAGACAGTGTTTTAAGTAAGGGAAGCCGCCGGGCCTCGCCCGGGAGCTTATAGCCTGCATTTCGTCATTCGGGAGGTTTCTGCTGTCCTCCCTGACTGCACCCTTATTGTACCGGACAAAAATGGAGTTTCTTTGTGTGGTTTTTGAACAAATTGAAAATAAACCGTGGTGCGGTTTTCACAATTTGAAGGAAAGCCCATCCCCTCAGGATTGATTTCCCCCCTGAGGTGCGGTATACTTTAAAACATCACGACACAGAAGGGGGAAATTCGTCATGCCGATCGGCGCAAGCAGGCCGCTGATGTTAGAAAAACCGGAGGCCATCGACATCGCACAGGCGGCGCGGTATTTCGGCGCGCGGGGCGAGGTCGACACGGCCACGATGACCCTTCTGGAACGGTGCGCCGTGCCGCTTCTGGCGGCGGCAACGCCCCGGGCGGTCTGGCTGGAAGCCGACGTCGACGCCCTGACCGAGGCGGGCATTTTGCAGGGCGAGGACATCCGGCGGCATCTCGAGGGCTGTCCGCAGGCCATCCTGCTGGCGGTCACGCTGGGCGCAGGCGTGGATGGACAGATCCGCCGGGCGGGAGTCGGCGACATCGCTGCTTCGGTCGCATCGGACGCACTGGGCTCTGCGCTGGCAGAGCAGGCCGCCGATCTCGCCGAGGGAGAACTTCGGCAGTGGGCGGCAAACGAGGGAAAGTATCTGACCGGGCGGTTCTCGCCGGGCTACGGCGATTGGCCCATCACGGTTCAGCCGTTGGTGGCGGCGGCGTTGGACACCGCACGCCGTGCCGGACTTTTTGTGACCGACTCCAACCTGATGACCCCGCGCAAGAGCATCACGGCTCTGCTGGGCGTCAGCGACCACCCGGTCAAGGGAAGGCTGGCGGGCTGCGGACACTGCGTCCTGCAAAGCCGCTGTGAATATCGAAAGAGAGGGAAAACCTGTGCAAGCGAGTGAACTTTTTACCCAATCCAACACCATCCTTCTGGATGGCGGCATGGGAACCATGCTTCAGGCATCCGGGCTGAAGCTCGGCGCACGGCCTGAGGAGCTGAACATCGAAAACCCGGCTCTCATCGAGAGCATCCACGGCATGTATGCTGCCGCTGGAAGCCGGATCGTCAACGCAAATACCTTCGGTGCATCAGCACATAAGCTGGCCGACAGCCCATACTCGGTCGAGGAGATCATCGCGGCGGGCATCGGCTGCTGCAAGCGTGCCTGCGCCCCCTACGGCGCACTGACTGCGCTGGATGTCGGCCCTCTGGGAGAGCTGCTCGAGCCGAGCGGAACGCTGGCCTTTGAGGATGCTGTCACCGAATATGCCCGTATCGTCCGGGCGGGTGTGGCCGCAGGCGCAGACCTCATCTTCTTCGAGACCTTCACCGATCTGTACGAACTGAAAGCCGCTCTGCTGGCCGCAAAAGAAAATTCCAGCCTGCCCGTTCTCGCCAGCATGAGCTTTGAGGCGGGCGGACGCACCTTCACGGGCTGCACCGTCGAGAGCTTCGGCGTGACCGCGCGCGGACTTGGCGCAGATGCCGTCGGCATCAACTGCTCCCTCGGCCCAAAAGAGATTTTCCCGATGGCAAAGCGTCTGACCGAGGCTCTGCCCGGTGATTTCCCGGTCTTTGTCAAGCCGAACGCCGGACTTCCCCGCGCTGACGGCAGCGGCTACGACATTACCCCGCAAATTTACGCCATCCAGATGAAGCCTTACCGGGAACTGGGTCTGTTCGCGGCGGGCGGCTGCTGCGGCACGACGCCGGAGTTCATCAAGCTGCTGAACGGCGTTTTTGCCGACTGCAAGCCGGGACGCCCCGAGCACCCGATGCCCTCCGTCCTCTGCACCCCCGTCGATTATCTGACGGTCGACGGCATCACCGTCGTCGGCGAGCGCATCAACCCCACAGGCAAAAAGCGTTTCCAGCAGGCCTTGCGGGAGGGCGACATGAACTACGTCCTCGAGCAGGCCGTCAGTCAGGTCGAGGCAGGCGCACAAGTGCTGGACGTCAATGTCGGCGCACCCGGCGTGGACGAACCTGTCCTGATGGAGCAGGTCGTCAAGGCCCTGCAGAGCGTCGTCAGCCTGCCTTTACAGCTGGATTCCTCCCACGCCGACGCACTCGAGCGCGGTCTGCGCGTCTACAACGGCAAACCCATCGTCAACTCGGTCAACGGTGAGCCGGAGGTTCTGGAAAAAGTCCTGCCGCTCTGCAAAAAATACGGCGCGGCCGTCGTTGGTCTTGCCATCGACAAACGGGGCATCCTGTCCAGTGCGGCGGACCGTGTGGAGATTGCAAAGCGCATCCAGAAAGCCGCTCTGGAAGCGGGCATCCCGCAGGAGGACATCTACATCGACTGTCTGACTCTGACCGCCAGCGCACAGCAGGCCGATGTTCTGGCGACCGTCGAGGCCCTTGCGACCTGCAAAAAGGAGCTGGGCGTCCGGACGATTCTGGGTGTGTCGAACATCAGCTTCGGCCTGCCCTGCCGCACCTATCTGAACACGACCTTCCTGACGATGGCAATGTACGCCGGGCTGGACCTCGCCATCATGAATCCATCCAGCGAAGAGATGATGGCGGCTGTCTACGCCTACAATGTCCTGACGAACCGGGACAAACAGAGCACCCAGTACATCGCCCGGTATGCCAACCGCGTTCCGGCCTCGACCGCACTGGCAAAGGCGGCGGTCGCACAGGTGGCTGCACCGGAGGCCGACGCCGCCCTCTCCGGCCCGTATGCCCCGCTGATGAAGGCGGTCGAGCAGGGTCTAAAAGGCGAAGCCGCCGCCCGCACCAAGGCTCTGTTGGAGGAAAAACAGCCGCTCGAGTTAGTCGACGAGGCGTTGATTCCCGCCCTCGATATCGTGGGCGCGAAATACGAGAAGGGCACGCTCTTCCTGCCCCAGCTGCTTCAGGCGGCAAGTGCGGCACAGAGCGCGTTTGAGGAGATCAAGACCGCCATCGCTAAGAACGGCGGCGACGGTGCAAGCAAAGGCCGTATCGTCCTTGCCACCGTCAAGGGCGACGTCCACGACATCGGCAAAAACATCGTCCGGGTCATCCTCGAGAACTACGGCTTCGACGTCATCGACCTCGGCCGGGATGTCCCCATCGAAACGGTCGTCAACACCGTCCGGGAGAAGGACGTTCATCTCGTCGGCCTGTCGGCTCTGATGACGACCACACTCAAGAGCATGGAAGAGACCATCGCCGCCCTGCAC
>CAVJGY010000029.1:0-5304 GCA_963648915.1 Acutalibacteraceae bacterium
AGACAGAGGCCTCTCACGCCTTTAACATCGGTTCGATTCCGGTACGGGTCACCATTTTTTAAGATTAAAACGGCTGTTCAGCCGTTTTATATAGATGCCTCTTTAGCTCAGTCGGTTAGAGCACCTGACTGTTAATCAGGGTGTCGCCTGTTCGAGTCAGGCAAGAGGCGCCAGCAAAGCGATGGATTTTTCCATCGCTTTTCTTTTTTGTTTTCCCTCGTTTTGTTGACAGAGAAAAGGACAGAGGATATACTTATTATAAAAATAAACCTCTCAGGCCGCCGGATCCGGCAGTCTTTCGCAGAGTAAGGAGAACAATCATGAAGCAAATCATTCTGACTGGCGACCGTCCCACCGGCCGCCTGCATGTCGGCCATTATGTCGGCTCTTTGAAGGAGCGTGTCCGCCTCCAGAATTCCGGCAAGTTCGACGAAATTTATATCATGATCGCCGATGCACAGGCTTTGACCGACAACGCCGACAATCCGGAGAAGGTCCGCCAGAACATCCTGCAGGTCGCGCTGGACTATCTGGCCTGCGGCATCGACCCCGAGAAGTCTCACATCTTCATCCAGTCGATGGTCCCTGAGCTGACCGAGCTGAGCTTCTATTATATGAACCTTGTCACCGTCTCCCGCCTGCAGCGCAACCCGACCGTCAAGGCTGAGATCCAGATGCGCAACTTCGAGACGAGCATCCCCGTCGGCTTCTTCTGCTATCCCATCAGTCAGGCCGCTGACATCACGGCCTTCCGCGCCACCACCGTTCCGGCAGGCGAGGACCAGATGCCGATGGTCGAGCAGTGCCGCGAGATCGTCCACAAGTTCAACTCCGTCTACGGCGAGACCCTGACTGAGCCGGAGATCCTGCTGCCCCAGAATCAGGCCTGCCTGCGTCTGCCCGGCATCGACGGCAAGGCCAAGATGAGCAAGTCCCTCGGCAACTGCATCTACCTGTCCGACGAACCCGAGGACATCAAGAAGAAGATCATGTCCATGTACACCGACCCCGACCATCTGCGCGTGCAGGACCCCGGCAAGGTCGAGGGCAACCCGGTCTTTACCTATCTGGACGCATTCAGCCGCCCGGAGCACTTCGCCGAGTTTCTGCCCGAGTACCAGAACCTCGACGAGCTGAAGGCACACTATCAGCGCGGCGGTCTGGGCGACGTGAAGGTCAAGAAATTCCTGAACGCCGTCATGCAGGCCGAGCTTGAGCCCATCCGCACCCGCCGCAAGGAGTGGGAGCAGCGTTTGCCCGAGGTCGTCGAGATTCTGAAGCAGGGCAGTGCTGTCGCCGAGCAGACCGCCGCCGCCACCCTCGCCGACGTCCGCAAGTCCATGCGCATCGACTACTTCGAGAACGACAATCTGCTGAAGTAATTTTGATTTATAAAAACCTCTCAGTCGAGCTTATGCTCGCCAGCTCCCCTATCAGGGGAGCCTTTGGCAAAAAGAGAAAGCTTTTCTCTCTGCCAAGGCCTCTCCTCAGTAGGAGAGGTGGCATTGCGAAGCAATGACGGAGAGGTTTTTTACTATCTGCAACCGCCAGTTGACAGATTTCCAGCCGCAATTGGTGGTTGTCAACCGAAAAATGTGCTATGCTTTCCTCACCGGAAACGTCAGCTGACCCCATGTTTGAGGCCGCACTGCGGCAGAAAGAGGAACTTATGATACTAGCCGACAAAATCGCACAGCTGCGCCGTCAGAACGGTTGGAGTCAGGAGGAACTGGCATATCAACTGAATGTCTCCCGACAGGCCGTCTCCAAGTGGGAAAGCGGAAGCTCCATCCCCGAGCTGGACAAAATTTTAAACATGAGCCGACTTTTCAACGTCAGCACCGACTATCTGTTGAAAGATGAACTGGAAACGCCTGAAAACACTCTGACTGTCCCTTCGGACTCCGACGAGCTTCCCGCAAAAGACCCTGTGCGCACCCTTTCTCTGGAAGAGGCCGCTGTCTACCTCGAGCTTGTCCGCCAGCTTCGGGGAAAAATCGCGCTGGGCGTCAGCATGTTCATCCTCTGCCCAATTCCCATCTTCTTTCTGAGCGAGTGGGCGGACGGCACTCCAAAAGAGGACTTTGCGGCGGGCATTGGCGTCGCTCTCCTTCTGCTCATCGTGGCGGTGGGGTTGATTTTCCTGCTCCCGGCAGCATTCCAGCTGGAAAAGTTCGAGTACCTTGAAAAAGAGGACATCGCCCTCGGCTATGGCGTGGCAGGCATCGTTGAACAGAAGAGAAACGACTATGCGCCCATCTTCCATAAGAGCATCACGCAGGGCGTCGTCCTCTGTGTGCTTGCTGTCGTGCCGCTGATGCTCACCGCAGCGTTCCAGCCTTCCGACCGCTGGGTCATGGCATCCGTCAGCCTGCTGCTGGCCATTGTTGCAGTAGCCGTGCAGTTTTTCGTCCGCGCCGGAATGGTGCAGGACAGCTTTAACAAGCTGCTGCAGCTCGAGGACTACACCGCCCACGAAAAGATGCTCAACCGGAAAATCGGCTGGGTCTCGGGCGCGTATTGGTGCGTCGTGACCGCCATCTACCTCGGGTATAGCTTCTGGCGGGATTCTTGGAAAACCAGCTGGGTCATCTGGGTCGTGGCCGGACTTTTCTTTGCCGCCCTCAATTTTGCCCTTCGCGCGTGGGTCGACCGCAGAGGGGAATGACCTATGAAGTACATCTATCTCCATGGCTTAGGCCAGACCCCGGACAGCTGGAACGCCATTTTAAACGAACTGCATTCTCCCGAAGCCGTCCTCTGTCCGAACTTGGCAGAGCTGATTCCGGGCGGGAACGCAGACTATTCCAGCCTTTACACCGCTTTTTCCGACCTGTGCGCCCACACAGACGAGGAGCTTGTTCTGTGCGGGCTGTCCTTGGGAAGTGTGCTGGCTTTGAACTATGCCATCGACCACCCGGAACGAGTGAAGGCATTAGTCCTCATTGCGCCCCAGTACAAGATGCCCCGAACTCTGCTGAAGCTGCAAAATCTCCTTTTTCACTTTATGCCGAAGTCCGCATTCGCGCAGACCGGCTTTCAGAAGGCCGACTTCATCCGTCTCTGCCGCAGTATGGCCGAACTGGATTTCAGCCGCTCGCTTCACAAAATCACTTGCCCGACCCTCATCCTCTGCGGCGAGAACGACCGCGCAAACCAGAAAGCCGCCCGGATGCTCGCCCGCCTTTTGAAAAATGCCACGTTCCAGCAGATTCCAAACGCAGGACATGAAGTCAATACAGATGCGCCGGAACGTCTGGCGGAGATTTTAAAAAAGTGGAAGGATGCCGGAAATTCATTTTGTTTCTTTGTTATCGAAAACCATGGCAAGCCCGATTGCTCCAACAATGATTCCGATAAGTGAAAACGGAAAATCGACGAAGTTATAAAGAAGTGTGTCGTTTATCTGCGTTCCACCAACACAAAGAAGTATCCCAAAGAGGATTAAAGCTATCCCTCTCAAACTTTTATCATTCATCGTTGAACACCTTCATTAACTATTTTCCAAACAAATCACTGTGCGTTCCGGTTCGAGCAAGTGTCAGAACCAGCACATCATCTTCAATGCGATAAATCAGAAGCCAATCCGGTTGGATATGACACTCCCGATGCCCGACCCAATCTCCCGTTAATGCGTGGTCTTTGTTTTGTTCAGGAAGCGGTTCACCCCGTGACAGCGTCCGGATAATGTCATCCAGCAGGTCAATGTTCAAATGCCGCTTCATTGCAAGCTTATAATCTTTCTTAAAGCGTGACGTCCAAACGATTTCACGGTTCATCGCTTCAACTCCCGAAGAGCTTCTTCGACATCCGAATAGTGTTTCACCGTCGGGTCTTTTGCGATTCGTTCCGCTTCCAGCATCGCGGCCATCGTTTCCTTATTCGGTTGTTCCATCCGGATCTCAAAAGGGATGCCACCTTCCCGCAGGGATTGACGGACAAAAATATTGAATGCTGTCGACAGGTTCATACCCAGTTCGGAGAACAGTTCCTCCGCCTGTGCTTTCAAATCCGAATCCATTCGGATACTGATATTCGTTGTTGCCACAAAATCAACTCCCTTCTCCCTCATTATAGTATATTGCACGAAGATTGCAACACACCGCACGAAAATTTAACATTTCCCAGTGTAAAAGTTCTGTTATCGTTTTACCGGGTAGCATTTTAAAATCCCCTATGGTATACTCAAGCCACCGAATTTATTTCAGGGAGCGTGAATTCAAATGAGCCTAACGGTCAACATCTACTATTCCGGCGAGAACGGTGCGGCGCGGAAATTTGCCGACGAGATGGTCTCAAGCGGCACGGTCGACGCCATCCGGAAGGAAAAAGGCAACCTGCAATACGAATATTTTTACCCCGCAGAACGTCCCGAGACAGTCCTGCTGATCGACAGCTGGGAAGATCAGGAGGCCATCGACCTTCACCATGCCACTCCGATGATGAAAACCATCGCCCAGCTCCGCGAAAAATATGACCTGCATATGGAAGTCCGCCGCTTCGTCTCGGAGGATATCCCGCAGACCGACCAACAGTATATCAAAAAATAAAGCGAAAACGCCAAAAGCACCGCCCTTCGATGGAAAGGCGGTGCTTTTGTTATGACTCCAAGAGTCTTATGCGATTCTCCGGATGGGAATGATTACTTTGCGGCGTTTGCTGCGGCCTGCTCGCCTGCGATACGACCGAAGGTCATGATATCGGGGTAAGCGTTGCCGCCCAGACGGTTGTTGCCGTGGATGCCGGTTGCGACCTCACCTGCGGCATAGAGGTTTGCGACGGTGCTGCCGTCCTTGCCCAGAACCTCGGTGTTGCCGTTGATGGAGATGCCGCCCATCGTGTAGTGAACGGTCGGGGTGCGCAGGCTTGCGTAGAAGGGACCCTGCTCGATGACGGAATCTGCACTTGCAGCCTTGCCGAACTCGTCCTTGCCAGCCAGCATCCCAGCGTTATAGGTCTCGACGGTCTCCTTGAGGGTGTCTGCGTCGACGCCGATCTTCTCCGCCAGCTCTTCCAGCGTGTCGGCCTTGACAGAGTGGCCGTCAGCCAGCAGGCTCTCGATCTGCGCGGTACGGGAATCATCGCCTGCAATTGCACTGCTGTCGACGATCAGCCACATCTCACCATCGGTCTGTGCCAGCTCTGCCATGCTGATGGCGTAGCGGGTGTTGTCCTCGTTGATGAAACGCTTGCCCTCTTTGTTGACGAACATGTACTCGGTCGCGCTCAGCCAGTTGCCAACAAACTCGCTGACGCAGCCACAGTCATTGATGGGGTCGCCCAGCGGATGGACCTGAATCTGGT
>CAVJGY010000029.1:5314-10853 GCA_963648915.1 Acutalibacteraceae bacterium
CGCTGACACAGCCGCAGTCGTCGATGGGGTCACCCAGCGGGTGGACCTGGATCTGGTCGAGGTTTGCGAGATTTGCGCCCACGTTCTCTGCCAGAGCCAGACCGTCGCCGGTGCTGGAAGTTGCGCAGCTGGTGAGCTTGGTGGTGATCGCACCGTTGCTGTACTTCAGGACGAGGTCGCTGCTTGCAGCGTAGCCGCCCGTCGTCAGGATGACGCTCTTTGCGTGGACGGTGATCTTGCTGCCGTCGCTGCGCTCGGCCTCACAGCCGGAAACATTGCCGTTGTCGTCGACCAGCAGGGAAACGACCTTTGCGTTGGTCTCGATCTCTGCACCGCGTGCGGTGGCGTACTCGGCCAGCTTGTCGATGTAGACACGGCCGCCGTTGTCGCCCTCAGAACCGGTAGCAGCAACGAGGTCGACCTGATGGCCGCGCGCCCACTTGCCGCCGATGGCCATGAAGATATAATCGCTCTTGAAGGGAACGCCGATGGTGTCCTCCAGCCAAGTCAGAGTCTCGGGTGCTTTCTCTGCGTAGGTGCGGATCAGCGAGATGTTATCAATGCTGCCGCCGCCGATGTAGGTCTGGAGTGCGTGCCAGTTGACGCTGTCGAACAGGGTCTTGCCGTCGTTCTTCTCCCATGCCTCATAGTCGGCACGGACGTCGTCCAGCAAAGCCTGATACTCGGGGTCGTCGGTCTTGACGCTCAGAGCCTCTTCGACCTCTGCACGGTTGGAATCGTTCATCGTCAGATTCTTCTGACGGTCGGGGTCAGCGGAGTTGTAAGTGCCCTCGCCGAGCTTGGTGTTGCCGCCGATGGAAGCGGTCTTTTCCAGCACGAGGACGCTTGCGCCTGCCTCGGATGCGCTGGCCGCTGCTGCCATGCCTGCACCGCCTGCACCGACGATGGCGACATCGACATCATAGGTCGTGTCCTCGCCCTTCTGCGTCTCGGTCTTGGTCTGGTAATTTGCCAGATCCACACCGGCGGCGGTCAGGGCGTTCTTGACAGCCTCGATCAGAGCCTCACTGGTGATGGTGGCGGTCGCCATTGCATCGACGGCTACGGTGTTGCCCTCGACCATCTCGGGGATCAGCTTGTCGAATGCGGGCGTGCCGACGCCCTCGGTCTCGGACTGCTCCTTCACCTCGATATCGGTGATGGTGCCGTTCTCGTCCAGCGTGACGGCGACCTTGATGTCACCGTTGCGGCCTGTAGCAGTGCCCTCATAGGTGCCTGCCACGCTGCCGCTTGCTGCGGTGCTCTGCGATGTGCTGGATGCACCACAGCCGCTCATCATCGTCAGCATCATGGACAATGCCAACAGAAGAGCGAGTGCTTTCTTCTTCATCTTCTATTTACCTCCGTTTTGACGTTTTGCGGACTTCGTTCAACAATATTTTAACGAGTGAAATATCTGTGAACAATAAGAACTTTTCTAGCGAATCCATAGCAAACCGCTATCAGTCCTGTTATACTGTCTTTATCAAAGGAGGCAGACCGCCATGACGATGAATCAGCTCCGCTATTTCCGCGTGCTTGCACACACCGAGCACTATGGCCGCGCCGCAGACGCGCTGTATATCGCACAGCCGACCCTCAGCCGGGCCATCGCATTGTTAGAAGAAGAGCTTGACGTCGAGCTTTTTTCCAAGCAGGGACGAAACATCACCCTGACCCACGCCGGGCGGGTCTTTCTGGAATACGTCGAGCAGTCCCTCACCGTGCTGGAGCTGGGCGTGGGCGCGATGCAGAAATTTTCCAACCACACCGAGGTGCTTTCGGTGGGCTGCATCACCCCATTTCTGGGGAAGAACCCATTCCATTCTTATTTATTGGATGCCTTTTCGGAAAACCGCTCCCGGCTGGACATCAATGTCTCCCAGACCGAAAATCTTCTGAATGACCTGCGGAAGCATCGGTACGATATGGTCTTTTGCAGCTATTCGGCCTCGGCGCGGGACATCGCGTTCATCCCGGTCTTGGAGCTGCCCTTCGTGGTCGCAATGCCCGCCGACGACCCGTTGGCCGCCTGCGACGCCATCGAGCCGGAGCAGCTTCGCGACCGGGCGATGGTCTTTAACGCAGAGCCGATCTATTCCTCGCTGATCCAGCGCATCTTCGACCATTATCATATCACGCCCATCGTGCGCGGCTCTTCCAACGAGGACTCCGTTCTTCTCCGGATGGTCGCCGACCGGGTCGGCCTGCTCATCAGCACCGACCACACCCAGATGCACACCGACGAGACCATCCTCCGTCCCCTGCAGCAAGATGCGTTCCATCGCTATATCTATCTGGCCTATCTGCCCGACGCCCTCCGTTCTCCCGCCGCCGAACAGGTCATCGACTTCGCGAAACACCATGCCCTCGACGAAAAAGGCCTGCAGCCGAAGGCTGCAGACCGATTGAAGTAAAAACAGAGCCAGCGTCCGCTGAACTCATGGAAGTCCGGCGGACGCTGGTTCTGTTTTTATTTAATTATTTCTGCTTAGAACAGGCTGAGAAGACTCATAGATGTGGGTGTGCTGTTGTAGTGGATGCCACCAGCTTCCTTGATTGCTGTCAGATTTTTGTTGCCGCTCGACTTGATTTGGATGTTGTCCCATGCGGTTTCACTGCCGCCATAGTAAATATCTTTCAAGTGCGAGCAATTTTCAAAAGCACCAGTGCCGATAGATTTAACACCTGCCGGAATATAAATGCTCTTTAAATAGTAATTACTAAATGTTTCCTGTTCAATTTTGGTAATGCCTTCAGGAAGGATTACTTGCTCTAACCGTGTATTATAAAAAGCTCTCTGTCCAATTTGGGTAACTGTATTGGGAATGTTGATTTTTTCAATATCCGTACAGCTAAACGCTTCTGCACCAATCGTTTTCAGTTTCGATGGAAGTTCCACATTCTTGAACGATGTGCATAACTCGAACATTTCATCCGGAATTACTGTGATATCGTCGCTAATTTCAACATCAGTAAGCCGTTCGCAACTGAGGAAAATACCCTCTCCAAAGTTTGTAGATTTTTTGATTTCCACGGATTCCAACCATGGATTATACGCAAACGCCTTATCTCCGATTGAAGTTACACTCTCCGGAATCGAAACTTTTTCGATATGAGTTTTGTAGAAAGCAGTCTCTCCAATTGTTTTTAGATTTTTCGGCAGATTCACACTTTCCAAGTTTTCACAGTACCAAAAAGCAGAATCTTCAATCGTTTCCAAACTGTCAGGAAGCTTTATCTCCGTCAAGTTTTTACAGTATTGAAACGCCCCCTCCTCAATCGTTTTCAAGGTACTGGGCAATGTCACACTTTCCAATGGCGTCTGAGAGAATCCGCCAATTGACAACACACCTTCCGGAACCACCAATGTTTTGATATTGGTTTCTCTGAAAGCCTGATTTCCTATTTTTGTAATATTTTTAGGCAATGTAATTCCACTCAAAACCGTTCCGTAAAAGGCACAATCTTCAATTGTCTGTAAGCTATTGGGCAAACTTACGTTTTTCAGATTTTTACAGCCATAAAAAGCATAGCTTCCAATGCTTACAACTCCCTCGGGAATAACAACACTTGTAATGTTTTCATTTCCACTGAAGCACCAGTTGCCAATTTTATAAGTGCCATTTTCTGGCAAAACAAGTTTTCCAGATGGTGCTTCACCATTGATTGTATACTTTCTCAGTTCCGGGATGCCATCCGAACCTGTCACCCAGAGAGCCTCATAAGAAGTTCCCGGTTTGCTGCTGGCAGAACTAGACGACGAAGAGGAACTGGAAGAAGAACTTGCAGAACTCGAACTGCTGCTTGTGTTGGACGATGCGGAACTAGAAGAGCTGCTCGACGAACTGGAAGAAGAGCTACTGGAACTTGACGGTGTGCTGCTCGATGCAGAAGAACTAGAACTGCTCGGGTTACTCGAAGCCGCAGACGAACTGCTGGAAGAACTCGGTTTTGACGAACTCGCGCTCGAAGAAGAACTTGAGCTACCGCTTGCGCTGGACGACGCAGAACTAGAAGAACTACTGGACGAAGCCGCACTTGAAGCAGGCTGGGAAGAGCTTGCCGATGACGAACTCGAACTTACAGATGAACTAGCTGCCGGAGTTGAACTTGCAGGCGTACTTGAACTGGGTGCAGAACTGCTTGGTACACTGGAAGAACTTGCGGGTGTACTTGACGAACTGACCGCTTCACTAGAGCTTGCGGGCGTACTGGATGTACTGCTTGAGCTAGCCGTCGAAGAACTCGATGCAGTCGGTTCACTGCTGGCAACGCTGGATGAAGAAGGCGCACCGCCACCACCACATCCTGTCAGAATCATCGCTGACATGACTGCTGAGAGTGCAACCACAGAAGCTCCCCGTAAAAGATGCTGTTTTAATCTCATGGTGATTCCCCCTTTGAACCCCAAAGTTTTTGATTCATTTCAATGTTACCCCCCCCGACAGGTTTTGTCAAGATTTTTCTTGATTTTCAGCGTTTTGAAATAAAAATGATGTTTTCTTTTGGAGATATCGCTTTTATCCACTCTATAAAAAGATAGCCATCAAAAAAGGCCTGCAGCCTTCGGCTGCAGACCGACAGTAAATTATAAGCTTTTTACGCCCCATGGTCCAAGATCTTATCGAAGCGGGAGAAGAAGGTGGCGGCGGTGATGACAGCCGCGAGGATATCGCTGACAGGCTCAGCGACAAAGACGCCGAACACCGGGTCGGGGAGCAGGTGGGGCAGGATGAAGATAAGCGGGATGAGCAGGATCAGCTTGCGCAGGCAGGCCAGCAGGAGGCTGACCTTTGCCTGACCCAGAGCCATGAAACTCTGTTGACAGCAGATCTGGACACCAAAGGCGAAGATACCCGCCATGTAGATACGGAGTGCCCACGTCGTGTACTCGATGAGGGCGGCATCCGAGGTAAAGATGCCCGCCACTGCACCGGGAACGAGCATCATCAGCAGCCAGAACACCGTGATATAGCTGACGCAGAGGGTCAGCTGGAAGCGGAAGGCTTCCTTCACGCGGTCTTTCTTGCCTGCACCAAAGTTGAAGCTGATGACGGGCTGTCCGCCCTGACACAAGCCCTGAAGGGGCATGGTCGCCAACTGAGAAACGCTGGTGATGACCGTCATTGCACCCACGGCGATATCGCCGCCATACCGTGCCAGACTGGAACTGAAGCTGATGGACAGCAGGCTCTCGGTGGACAGCATGACGAAGGAGGAAATGCCCAGTCCCATGACCGGGAGGATGATGCTCTTTTCAAGCTTCATCTTACTGCGGCTGAGCTTGAGGTTGGTCTGCGGGCCAGTCAGGAACTTGAGGATCCATGCCGCACCCACAGCCTGACTGAGAACGGTCGCGATGGCCGCACCGCGCACACCCAGACCGAGCAGGAAAATCAAAATCGGGTCAAGGATGATGTTGATGACTGCGCCGATGACGGTCGTCAGCATACTGATCTTTGCAAAGCCCTGCGCCGTAATGAAGGGGTTCATGCCCATCACGATGAGGACGAAGATCGTGCCGAGGATGTAGATG
>CAVJGY010000030.1:0-2695 GCA_963648915.1 Acutalibacteraceae bacterium
GATTACTATATAAATAACCGTGATATAGCGACTGACGGCGATGTAACATTCAAGAATGGTACTTATATCAGCACCAACTATGCGGCGGTTTATAACGGAAAAACCGTGACTGTCGCGGAGGGTGCAACACTCAAAAGCGAGTCAACTTATTATAAGGAGGCTGTGTATGGTGCAGGAACAACGAGCAAACTTATCCTCGAGGACGGCGGTACGATATTTCCCCGCATCGCTCAAACGTACGACTCTGATGGGGTACAGTCTAAATACTACGGTACAATCGAGATAAATGGCGGCACGATTGAATCAGCAAATAAGACTGCCATTCCGAAAGCAGCAACAGTAGCTCTTAACGGCGGTACGATCAAAAACGCTCGGTATGGCATTGAGGTAGGTGCGAACACCGACGTAACAATTGGCGACGTAACATTTGAAAACAACACATACGATGTTTTTCTTGAGAAAGACGCTCAATTCACCCTGAAGAATCAGTATACGGGTGACCCTATCAAGATAGACTCATATATATATCTTCCTTCACAAGGTCAGACCGCGCAGATCACCCGTACCGGCACAAGTACCAGAAAAATGCGGAAATCCGTCGAATTCGTAAACGCACCGGGCAATATGTATCAGTATGGTGTGTGCTATGACAGGGACGGAAAGTATCTCTACCTTGCCCGTGTCATCAATGAGGTCGACACGGCGGGCGACACGATTTACTTTGATGACAGCGGCTATCCGACCGATGAAAATGGCAACTCCTATACGGAAAAATGCCTCGTCAAGGGCGAGGGCTGGGAGTATGACGTCAGCGACAAGACTCTGACGATTACAGGTGATAATGTCAAGTATGACTATGGCAACGGCAACGACATTCTCACGGTCAACTGTGATGTCATTATGGACGGCGGCTCTATTTCCAAGTGGGACACTGTGTATACGGGTGAAATCACCGTCGACAGCGGCTCGCTGAAGGGCGGCACATTTACCGGAAATGTCACCGTCAACGGCGGTACGATTACAGGCGGTGCATTTACGGGTACGGTCACGAAGAACGGCGGCGATATTGCCAGTGGCATGTTTGCCACAAGGCCGGATGGAATGGACGAGAGCGATTTTATCCCGGTCACCTATGATGGAGAGACCGACCTTTTGATGGGCTCACGCCGTGCTGGAAATGCAAAAATCAGCGGCAATAAGGCATACTGGAAGGTCAATGATAATGATTCTCTTAGCACAGATGTATGGATCAAGCTGTCCTCTCTGGATAATATCAAGAGCATCAACGGCAAAAACATTGATTTGAACGAGATTAAAAATGCGTCTGAAGCCAGCCACATAACGGGCGCATATCTGGCGGTTCGTGATTTGTCTAAAGATGGCTTGTATGTTGAGATTTGGAAAGACCCCTACCTCGGTGAGCTGAAAACGCTGGAGCTGAGCAATGCAAAAGTACAGCATACTGTCACGGTCAAGAAGAACGGCGAAGAGCTGTACCAAGAGAAAGCAACGGCTGGCGAGCCATTCACCATTGACCCGAAGCTGGCAGTCGGTGAGATCATCAAGGAAGTTCAGTTTGTAGTCGGCGAGAATACGACTTCCGTTGAGCCGGGCGAAAACGGCAGCTACAGTTTCACGATGCCGGATGGCGATGTCGTTGTTTATATCACCGTCGAAAAAGAAGTCAAGCCGACGGTGGACGATTTCAAGCTTGTAGAGAACGCCGATGGCAGCTGGGAACTCATAAACATTAACAACAATCTGATTGTAAATAATTATACCATTATTTACTGGAAGAAGGACGGCGACACTTGGAAGCAGCTGGATAAAGCTCCCTCCGCCAACGATGCAGGCGACTATAAGGCAACTGTCACCGACAAGGACGGCAACACCATCACGAATGACAAGTGGACGTTCAGCATCAAGCGTGCTCCTACGAAGGACGACTTTGAAGCGGTCGAACAGGAAGACGGCACATATATCATCCAACTGGTAAAGGGCGTAGACCCCGATGAGCTGAAAGATTATACCGTCATTTATTACGACTACGGCGACATTTACCATACGTCGGACACAACAACTCCGCCGAAAAAACCGGGTCAGTATTGCGCCTATGTCAAATACGGTGATGACGAACAGGAGCTTGGGAGAACTTGGAGATTTACCATCAAGTCCAAGCTGGCAGATGCAGACTTTGATGCTGTGCTGAACGGCAAAACACTGAGCGACGAGAGCATCACCCTTGAGGAAGGCGAAGAGCTGAACCTTGAAGTCAAGTCCACCAGCGGCCTGACGGAGAATGATTACGCGGTCTGGTATGTGGACGACGAAAACAACGCCTCCACGACCGTTCCCACCAAGCCGGGCAGCTATACGGTAGAAGTCCGTGCAAATCCCAAAAGCGACAATGTGACGGGCACAAAGACGCTGGGCAAGTTTGAAATCAAGGCGAAGGAGACCCCGAAGCCGGAAACCAAGCACGAAATCAAGGTCAACGGCGAGAATGCGACTCTGGACAAGACAGAGGCCGCAGTCGGCGAAACGGTCACCATCACTCCGAAGCTGAACGAGGGCGAAACGGTCGATACCGTTGAAGTGACCGCCGACGGTAAGAAGCTGGACGTCAAGAAGAACACCGATGGCACATACAGCTTCGAGATGCCGGATGGCGAGGTTGAAATCACCGTCACCACCA
>CAVJGY010000030.1:2857-5781 GCA_963648915.1 Acutalibacteraceae bacterium
AGAAGCTGGACGTCAAGAAGAACGACGATGGCACATACAGCTTCGAGATGCCGGACGGCGAAGTTGAAATCACCGTCACTACCAAGAAGGACGCGCCGAAGCCTGTTGAGCCGACCGCAAACGATTTCGATTGGAGCGAGGTGACCTTCGAGAAAGCCCCGGAGTACAGCGGCAATGCGGTCACTCCGCAGGTCAAGCTGTCCAAGGCGGATTCCGAGATCGAGTTCGAGACCAAGTACTTCACCAAGTACGACGAAAAGACCGATACCTACTCTGACCCCGTCGACGAGCCGACCCATGCAGGTACTTACTATGTCTGTGTTGTGTTGAAGGATGGCACGGTCATCGGCAATCCGGGCAAGAACGTGTTCGAGATCGCCAAGTGCGAGCTGCTGGACGACGATTTCGACATCAGCCTGAACGACAAGCTGCTGGATGGTTCGAGCGTCAAGTTTACCGAGGGCACGGAGCTGAAGGTCGATGTTTCGCCGAACAAATACCTCAACCTGACCGAGGGCGAGGATTACGAGGTCGGCTATCTGGATACGGAGACGGGCGAGGTCTCGAAGGAGCTGCCGACCGCCGCCGGAACGTATCAGGTCGTCATCACCGTCCTGAACGACGCCGACCTGACGGCCAAGGATGGCTCTGTCACCAGCGACGCATGGAGCTTTACCATCGAAAAGAAGGCTGAGCCTGTCGACCCGGGCAAGGACGACGGCCTGTCCGGTGCGGCTCTGGTCGCAGCGACCGTCACGGGCGGCGCAGTGGTCGGCTCTGGTGTGGCTGCTCTGGGCTATGCCGCTTACGGCATCGGCACCGAGCTGTACCTCAACCTTGTGCTCCCGGCTGGCGTGATGATTCCCACCACCCGTGAGCAGCTGGCTCTCCTGCTGTGGAATGACGCACAGCATCCGGAGGCAGAAAGCACCATCGTTTACGCCGATGTGGACGCTTCCGCACAGACCGCTGCCCGCTGGGTCATCGAAAATGACCTGCTCAAGGCTGGTGACAAGGAGCATGACGACGTGTTTGCATCCAGCAAGTATGTCAGTAAGTTCGAGGTCGCCAAGGCTTGGAGAAAGGCACAAAAGCTGAAGAAGCAGTAATCTGACATTTTCTCATTACAACTCTTATATCATCCCCATCTCGAATCCCTGCCGCATGGAATCCCTGTGCGGCGGGGATTTTTTCATAAAGAAAAAGCACGAGACCGAAATCTCGTGCTTTTTTGATGGGCCAGGCAGGACTTGAACCCGCGACCAAGCGGTTATGAGCCGCCAGCTCTGACCAACTGAGCTACTGGCCCGCATCTGTGCGGTCTTATGTTCCAGACCGCTGTACCAGATAGTATACCAAAAAATCGCAGAAATGAAAAGTGCTTTTCGGGATTTTTATTTGGTGCGGTGGGCGTCCAGCTTTTGCAGAAGGAACGCGTCGAGCATCTCTTGCGGGAAAAGCGGCTCTTTGTAGCCGAAGGCCTCCCGGATGAAGATGAGGGTCACGATGGTCTGCCGGCCTGGGTCGAGGCGTAAGGTATATAAGGTATCCAACGGCTGCTGGGTGGGCTGATGCAGGGTCAGGTGGAGCAGGAAGCCGCCGTCGTTCTCGCGGCGGCACTCATAGGCGAAAACATCGTCCTCATGGTGCTCGTCCAGACGGTCGAAGCAGTCGTCCAGCGGCAGGTCTGTGCGGAATTCGCTCAGGCCGGACGGCCCGTACTGACTGCGGCGTTTGTTTTCGCGGCTGCTGAGCAGATACATGATAAGGCCGATGACGCCCACCAGAATAATGATCGAAACAACAGAACTCATGCGTGTCCTCCCGGATGCGTTTTCAAGCAAGTTTTCCTTATTGTAACACAACCCACCCCAAATTGTGTTATAATATTTGAAACATTCCAAAATTTTGAACGCCTGCGTCCATCCGCAGGCAGGAGGACACGCAATGAAACTGAAATTCACGCGCAAAACATGGTACTTTTTCCTGCTGGTCGCAGCGGCGGCCTCGATGCTGAACGGCTTCGCCGTGCTGGGCGGGATGGACTTTTCGTTTTTGGAGATGGTCGCATTCTGCATCACGGGCATCACGGTGCTGTTTCTGGCCGCTGAGAAGGGTGCACCCGCCAAGGAGAAGCGGAACTATTTCTGCATCTTCGTCGTTCTGATGCTCAGCTACATCGTCAACGGCTGGGCGGCGTACATCTGCTCCGCGCTGGTCTGGCCCGCACTTCTGACGATGGAATATCAGCGCGGCGAACCCATCCAGCGGCAATTGCAGCTGGTGGGTGCGGCCGAGGTGCTCCACCTGATGTTCCTCCTGCTGGCTCGTTACGCGGGGATGACCGGGCTGAGCTTCTGGACGAATCTGCTCTGGGTGCTGCTGGCCTGTGCCCGCGGCTGGGCGGCTCTGACCCTCTACAAACAGCGGGAGGACGCATGAGCCGCCGTCGTCACGTCAAACAGAACGGACGGCGCAAAAAGCAGCTCACCCGCCGGGCATTTCTGGCCGGGCTGGGACTTGCGGCCTGTGGTGCAGGCGGAGTTTTGCTCCACAGCAGGCTGAGCCTGCCTGCTGAAGTCGAACCGACCTCTCCCGATGAATCTCTCACCGCCCCGAACCCGGCTCTTCCCTCCGGGGAATGGCGGGCGGTCTGGGTGAGCTATCTCGAATTCTCCGGGATGGACTTTTCCTCGGCGGACGCATTCCGGGCGGACGTCGCCACCCTCATGGACAACTGCGCCGGGCTGGGGCTGAACACCATCCTCGCACAGGTTCGGCCCTTCGGGGACGCGCTCTACCCCAGCCAACTGTTCCCGTGGAGTCACCTCTGCACGGGAACGCAGGGACAAGACCCGGGCTTCGACCCGCTGGACATCCTCATCACCGAAGCACATGCGCGGGGACTTTCGCTGGAGGCTTGG
>CAVJGY010000030.1:5791-10755 GCA_963648915.1 Acutalibacteraceae bacterium
GGTCAACCCGTACCGCCTCCGCAGTTCGGCCAATGTCCCGCCGAATTTTGCCGAGTCCAGCCTTGTCAGCACCCATCCCGAATGGGTCTGCACGGTGGGCGACGGGCTGTATCTGAACCCGGCTATCCCGGAGGCGGCCGATTACGTTGCACAAGGTGTGGCCGAGCTGGTGCAGAACTACCCGCTGGACGGCATCCACTTTGACGATTATTTCTATCCCACGACCGACCCCAGTTTGGATGCGGCGCAGTTTGCGGCGTCCGGTGCGGGCGATTTAGCCGCATGGCGGAGAGAAAACGTCACCCGGCTGGTGAAATCGGTTCATGATATCGTCAAATCCACCGACCCGACCTTGCGATTTGGCATCAGTCCGCAGGGCAACCCCGACAACGACCTCAACACCCAATACAGCGATGTCTACAGCTGGCTGACCGCCGAGGGGGAGAACGCTGTGGTAGACTACCTCTGCCCTCAAATTTACTGGGGTTACGGCTACATGCTCCAATCCGGAAGCACCCGGTTCGGCTTCGACCACATCGTTCCCGAATGGCTATCCATGCCGCGCTCGGCGGATGTCGCCCTCTATTTCGGACTGGGCGCGTACCGCATCGGCGTCGGGGACGGCGGCGCGAACGAGGACAGCCTGAGCCAGTGGTCGACCGGAGGTGCACTGGCGCGTCAAGTCGCCGACCTGCGCACCCAGAACGTCGGCGGCTGGGCACTCTATCGGTATGATTCGCTGTTCCGCTCCGCTCTGCCGGAGCTGGCGGAGCAGGAACGTGCAGCTCTTGGCAAACTGACGGCAGTTGCGCTATAATAGATGTAACAACTTTTGGGGAGGTGCGGTCGTGGTTCGGATCGCTATCGTGGAAGATGACGCGGCGGTGCGCGAACAGCTGACCGACTACGTTCAGCGGCACACACGTCAATATGGGACAGAGTTCGAGGTCACGGTCTTTACGGACGGCTTAGAGCTTCTGGACGATTATCATCCGGTCTACGACATCATTTTTCTCGACGTGGAGATGAAGCATCTCGACGGCATGTCCACCGCCGAACGCATCCGGACGCTGGACGGAGATGTCATTCTCATTTTCATCACCAACATGGCGCAGTATGCCATCAAGGGCTATGCGGTGGGTGCGCTGGATTATGTACTCAAGCCAGTGCCCTATTTCGCGTTCTCTCAGCAGCTTCAGAAGGCCGTGACCCGCATCGAAAAGCGGGCGCGGCACTACTTGGCTGTTCCGGTGGACGGCGGTCTGCGCCGACTGGACGCCGCCAGCATCTACTATCTCGAGAGCGAGGGGCATCGGGTGCATTTCTACACCGACGAGGGCGATTTCTCCGCGCCCGGGTCGCTCAAGACCTTCGAGGAAAAGCTGTCCGCCCGGCCATTTGCCCGGTGCAACAGCGGCTACCTCGTCAATCTGGCGCACGTGCGCTCCGTCCAGCAGAGCGTCGTGCAGGTCGGGCCATACGAGCTGCAAATCAGCCGCCCGAAGCGGAAAAGCTTCCTTGCGGCCTTGACGGATTACATCGGAGGTGAGGGGATTTGACCGCACTTCCAGATATCCCGCGGTTCTATACCGCACTGGCCGAGTGCTTGGCCGTCCTGCTCTATGCGTTTGCCACCGCGCCCCGGTTCAAAAAAGCCGTCACTATCGCGCTCACGGTGGTCTGGGCGGTCGTCCTCTCGGTTTTCCTCGAACTGACCGGAAACGTCCCCCGCACCCTCTGGATCCCCTGCATGGCGGCGGCCATCGGGATGTCCTACCTTTATTTATGGGGAACGCGGAGCATCACCCTGTTGGAAGCCGGGTATCACTGCGCCCGGGCGTTCATTTTGGCCGAGCTTGCGGCCAGCGTCGAGTGGCAGGTGCATTGTGCCCTCTGGCCGAACCGCAGCGCACACGAATGGATGTCGGTGGTGCTGCTTGCGGTGGTCTATGCCGTGCTGTTCGGGCTGATGTACTACCTGCAATACAGCCGTCAGCAGCCCACCGGACATTTGGAGATCAGCGGAAACGCGACCCTTGTGGCCGCAGTGCTGGCCTTGACCGCTTTTGCGGCCAGCAACCTGAGCTTTCTGCAGGACGGCGAGGCCAACATGAGCATGTTCTATATCCGGACGCTGGTGGATTTCTCCGGCGTGCTTATTCTGACGCTCCAACACGAGCAGCTTCGGGAAGCCGCCCTTCACAGCGAGCTTGCCGCGATGGACGAGGTGCTCCACCGCCAGTACGAGCAGTACAAGCGGAGCAAGGAGGGCATCAACCTCATCAGTCGGCGGTATCACGAGCTGAAAATTCAGCTTGCGACCATCCGGGAGGAGCGCGACCAAGCCAAGCAGAACGCCGCCCTTGCCGCCATCGAGAGCAACATCCGCCAGTACGAGGCCGAAAACAAGACCGGAAACCCGGTTCTGGACACGATCTTAACGGCCAAAAGCATGGACTGCCAGCAGAAGGACATCAACATGACGAGCGTTGCCGATGGCCGGATGCTGGGCTTCCTGACGACCCGGGAGCTGTGCACCATCGTAGGTGTCGCGCTCGACTACGCGATGGCATCCGTTCTGACCCAGCCCGACCCGGAAAAGCGGCTCATCAAGGTCGCCGTCTACACTCAGAACGGTTTTGCGATGCTCCGATTCGAGCATTACTGCGAAACGCCGCTGATTTTGGGCACGGACGGCCTGCCTGAGCAGGCCTCGGCCAACAGCTCCGACCTCAAGAGCATCCAGACCACCGCCCAGCACCACGGCGGAAGCATGACGATGCACTGGGAGGCAGGCTGGTGCACCCTCCGGGTGCTTCTGCCCCTTCCGAAGGGCGAATGATTTTACGGCAGGACAGCCCTGCCGTTTTTTTGTTTGGCAGGATGCACAAACTTTTGACCGGATTTTTCAGCAATAATACCATGAAATTTTGAAACCTTTTTGAAACTTTTGCAGATTATGCTTCAAAAACGACAGGTTATGAAAGTTTTATGTCAGAAACATAAAGATGTGCTACAATAACCACACAATACGGGAACGACCCGAATGTTCATGGCACTTTAGGAAAAGGAGGAAAATTCATGAACAAACAGAAGAAGCAGAACGGCGTTCTTCCGCGCGTCCTGCTAGCCCTTTTGCTGGTTGTTGCGATTGTCGTAAACATCGTTTTGACCGGCCCTTTGTCAACTGTAATGAATATGTACTTTGGCAAAGGTGAACTTACCATTGAAAAATCCGACAGCAACCTGAATTCTACTTATTACACCTCAGCTTACAACAGCCCTGCTGAAATGGAAGAAGCCGCAAAGCAGCTCGCTGCTCAGGTCGAATCCGAAGGCATTGTTCTGTTAAAGAACGAGAACAACACACTGCCTCTATCTGACAGCGAAAAAGCGATTTCTCTGTTCGGACGCACCAGCGTCGACCCCATTTATACCGGTGCAGGCAGTGCCGCAACTGAAAGCTCTCCGGTCGACTATAAGACCGCTCTGGAAAACGAAGGTTTCTCTGTTAACCCGACTTTGTTTGATTTCTATAAGAATCATTCCATTTCTACGACAGCTATAAATGTTACCATGCAGACCGGCATGGGTCCGATGCCTGTTTCTTACACGGGTCGCGGCTTTATCTCCGCAATGGGTACTGCAATGTTCATCAACGATATCATCGCCGAAGTTCCTGTTCAGGATTATCCGGCAGACCTCGCTGACAGCTTTGCCTCTTATAATGGTGCTGCTATCGTCATGATTGGTCGTGTTGGCGGCGAGGGCTGTGACCTTCCGACCGATATGAACGATTACGCTACTCGTGAAGAAGATAAGAGCAAGCATTATCTGGAACTGAACAGCATCGAGCAGGAAATGCTCGAGTATGTCAAAGCACAGAAAGATGCTGGTGTTTTTGATAAGATTATCGTTGTTCTGAACACCGCAAACGCTATGGAACTCGGCTTCCTCGACGATGACGCTTACGGAATCGACGCTGCTCTGTGGGTTTCCTGCGTCGGCGATCAGGGCGCAATCGGTGTTGCTAGCGTTCTCGACGGCACTGTTACTCCCAGCGGCCACACCATTGATACTTATGTCTATGACCTGACAAAAGACCCCAGTTATGTCAACTTTGACAACATTTATTACTCCAATGTTGACGGCTCGATTGGCGGCTATGAGTCTGGCTGTTTCAACCAGTACGAAGAAGGTATCTATGTCGGCTATCGCTACTATGAGACCGCTGCTGCCGAAGCTCAGAACGGCAACTACGCCGGCTTTGATTACGACAAGGCTGTTCAGTATCCCTTTGGCTATGGCCTGAGCTATACTACCTTCGACATGGAATTTGACGGCACTCCTTCTTTTGAGAATGATGCCTTCACCTTCCCCGTAAAAGTTACGAACACCGGCGACACTTACAGTGGCAAACAGGTTGTTGAGCTGTATGCTGAAGCTCCCTATACTGTTGGCGGCATTGAGAAAGCCAAGGTCGTTCTGGTCGCTTATGCAAAGACTAACCTGCTTGCTCCCGGTGAGAGCCAGACTTTGACTCTGACTGTTCAGAAAGATGATTTGGCAAGCTATGACTATAAGAACAACGGCTGCTATGTTCTGGACGCAGGCGACTATACCTTCTACCTGAGCGAAAATGCTCATAGCTGGGCTTCTATCGACTCCGCTGATACTTCCAAGTGCTATACGCATACCCTGAGCGAAGAAATCTATAACGGCGACAACAAGCGCGAGAGTGATAAAGTGACTGCCGCCAATCAGTTCGACAATGTTTCTTCTGCATTTACGGACATCCCTGTGGAAGGTTCTCCGCTGAACATGAGCCGCTCTGACTTTGCAGGCACTTTCCCCACCGCTCCCACGGCTGCGGATATTGAAGCAAGTGCTGATGTCAAGGCTGCACTTGAGACCAACTTCTCGGAAGAATCTGATGAAATCCTTGGTAACAATGAGGGCAGCAA
>CAVJGY010000031.1:0-10520 GCA_963648915.1 Acutalibacteraceae bacterium
GAGGTAGTGGAGCATATAGGCCCGCAGTTTCTTCTCGCCCTTGAGGGCGTCGAGGTCCTGACAGTCGATCATGTGCTTGGTGACCCGGAGCTGCTGGTCGACGCGCTTCACCATGACGCTCTCATTGACGCTCTGGTCGGAGCGGCCGATGAAGTAGCGGTAGAGGTCAAGGTTCATGTAGTACATGCTCTTGACGTAGGGCAACGGCTGATAGACGAAGATGTTGTCCACATAGAAGGTGTGCTTGGGCAGCACCATGCCGCACTTGCGCAGGACTTCGGTGCGGTAGATGACCGAGTGCATCAGGAGGTTCTGGTCGGGGCGGAAGTGACCGACGTGCATCCAGCTGAACAGACGGTTCTCAGGGAAGACGTTGGTGTAGCGGACAACGTGAGAGGTGCCGTCCTCGACATGCTCGTAGACGTAGTTGCAGATCATCAGGTCGGGCGCGGTGCTGCGGGTGACGAGGGACTGCAGACGGTCGAGCACCTTCTTAAGGCAGTCGGTGTCCAGCCAGTCGTCACTGTCGACGACCTTGTAGTACAGGCCGGAAGCATTCCGGATGCCCTGATTGACGCCTTCGCCGTGGCCGCCGTTCTCCTGATGGATGGCCTTGACGATGGTGGGGTACTTCTCGGCGTACTCGTCGCAGATGGCCGGGGTCTCGTCCTTGACCGAGCCGTCGTCGACGAGGATGATCTCGGCACGCTCGCCGGCGGAGAGCAGTGTCTCGATGCAGTGGCGCATATAGGCCGCAGAATTATAGCAGGGGACTGCAAACGTGATCAATTTCTGTTGCATGTGTTCAAATACTCCTTATTGTTTTTGCGGCCAGAACGCAGAGCGACGGCCAGAGATGGAGATATGTGATTCTATTATAGCATTTTCGTGCCTGAAAAGCTATCAAAACCAGAAAAAACCTTCCGTCAAAAGACAAAAATTGTAAGAACTGACGCAAGGAAAAAGTATTGACAACACGATTCTTTGAAAGTAAAATATAGCTGGAATCGTTTTCCGCTTTTCAGGAAGAAAGAATCGATTTGTGAACCTGAGCGGAAAGGATAAAAACCATAGCAAAAAACAAAGAGAGGAATGTATCATGAAAAAGACCTATCAAGAACCCGTTACCGAGATCGTCGAACTTGATGTCGTTGATACTGCTGCAACCGACAGTCTCCCCGCGTATGGCCCGAATGGTTATGACGGTTTGGGAAACTATCACGGTAATTAATTTGCAATTGAAAAATTGCGGATAAGGAATCAAAAAGGCAGGCAGTTCGCCGTTGGACTGCCTGCCTTTTTTGATAGGAGTGGAGAGTGACGCAATGGAATCGTTCTGGGCAAAACTGGCAGATATACCGTTGTGGTTGGAAGTGAGCGGATACTATACCCGCTGGCTTTTTGAAAAGTATATCATCCTTCCGACGGAGGAAGAAAAACAGCAGTTTTGTGTGCTGACACAGGAAGCAGGGCTGGATGCGGGAAAGCCTCTGCGGGTGACCGATGCGGAACGAAAGCGCGAACTGGACTGTCAGCCGGAACTCCTCAGCGACTTTCCGGAGGAAGTGCTGGAAGCACTGGCGATGTACCGGAAGATCATGGATCTGGTGCAGTTTCGGGATACGATCATGTTTCACAGCTCTGCACTGGAAATGGATGGGCGCGGATATTTGTTCGCCGCGCCGAGCGGTACGGGAAAATCCACTCATACACGGCTCTGGCGGCAGGTGTTCGGGGAGCGAGTGACGATGATCAACGACGACAAGCCGCTGCTCCGGCTGAAGCCAGACGGAAGCTGGAAAATCTACGGCACGCCGTATGGCGGAAAAGAGAACATCCAGAACAATGTCAGCCAGAATCTCTGTGGCATCGTGCTGCTGGAACGGGGAACCGAAAATAAAATTGAACGTCTGAACGCGCAGGCTGCGTATAGCAGGCTGTGGAGACAGACCTACCACAACGACCAGCAGCCGCAGGCGATGCTGCATGTCATGGATCTTGTAGGAAGGCTGGCAAAGCTGCCGATCTATCGGCTGCAATGCAATATTTCGGAGGAGGCCGTGTATACGGCCTATCACATGCTGAAGGGAGAAGAGTCATGAAATTGAAGGAAGGATTTATGCTCCACGATGTGAACGGGGAGCATATGGCGATCGCTACGGGAAAGGCTGCACAGGTGTTTCATGGTCTGGTGCGGAACAACGAGACAGCGGATTTTATCTATAAGCAGCTGTTGAAGGAGACGACGCCGGAAAAAATCGCGCAGGCATTGTGCGAGGAATATGACGTGACGCCGGAAAAGGCACTGGCCGATGTGCGGATGCTGGTGGAAAAGCTGCGTACCGCAGGCTTTCTGGAAGAATGACAGCAGATTACGGTGGTCGTCTGGGACAGGAGCTAAGGGCAGGCCGTCCGGTGGCAACACCGACCCGGGGAAGCAGTATGCAGCCTTTGCTGTATCAGGATAAGACTCTTGCGGTGCTGATGCCGCTTTCTGCTCCGCCGAAGCGCGGCGATGTGGTGCTATATCAGCGGGACAGCGGCTTGTTTGTTCTGCACCGCATCGTCTCAGTGGGACAGGAGGGGTACTGCATCCGGGGGGATAACTGCTATTATTCGGAGCAGGTGCGTCCCGACCAAGTACTGGGCGTGATGACTGAGGTCGTGCGCAGTGGAAAAACCATCCGGGTGACGGACTTTCGCTATCGGTGCTATACGCGTATCTGGATGGCAAGCTATCCGCTGCGCCGTCAGCTGGTTCGGCTTCGTCGGCTGCCCGTATTTCTTCGGCGAAAATTCAGCGGTAACAGGGGTCAATGATGAAACAGAAAAAAGAGCTGACGTGGCTTCTCCAACAGGCGAAGCCGGCGGCAGGGGGGATCCTCCTGCTTGCGGTCGGATGCAGCATCTCAGCGGGCATCTCGGTGATGTACGCGCTGGCAATGAAGGAGCTGGTGGACAATGCGATCCATCAGGCGATGACTGGATTTATCCGGGCGGTGCTGCTGTATCTTGTTTTGATGGGAAGTCAGCTAGTGCTGGTGACCGTGCTGAATCTGGCAGAGGAAAAAATCTATGCTCAGTTAGAGCGAAGGATACAGCTCTCAATTTTTGAGACGCTGACGCGGATGGAGCATCAAAGCTTCTCGGCCTATCATACGGGAACGCTGTTGAGCCATATCACAGCGGATGTGTCGACCGTTGTGCAGCAGGCCATCGAGCTTCTGCCGGGGGTTCTCTCGCTGCTGGTAAAGCTGACGGTTGCGGTAACGCTGCTGATTTTATGGGATAAGCGGTTCACCCTCCTTTTGCTGCTGGGCGGCGGGACGATCATGATTGCAGCACAGCTGATGCGGCGGAAAATGAAGCAGGCACAGCGAGAGGTTCGGGAGGAAAACGACAAGCTGTGGTCCTTCTTGGAGGAGATCCTCCGGAGTATGCCGATCCTCAAGACGTTCTGCGTCCAAAGACAGATGAAGGAGCAGCTGGATGTCCGCATCCGGCATATGCAGGGTGTGCGGTTTTATCAGGTGCTCCTGTCCAACCTCTGCAACCGTGGCTTTACGCTGGCAATCAACGGCGGATATCTCTTTGGACTGGTTTGGTGCGGTGTTGGGCTGATGCAGGGAACGATGAGCTATGGCACGCTTACAGCAGTTCTTCAGCTCGTGAATCAGATCCAGTACCCGGTTTCTCAACTGGGCGGCTACATCTCCCGATATTATGCAATGTGTGCCTCGGCGGAACGCCTGATGGAGTTGGAAATGCAGCCCTTTGAAGCAGTCGAGGGAATGGAACACGCAGTTGAGGAGTGTGCCTCCCTTTATAAAAGGATGGAGAGCATCCGTGCAGAGGGGTTGTCCTTCTCGTATGGAGAGCGTTCCATCTATTCTGAGGCCTCCCTTTGTATCCGAAGGGGCGAGACGGTCGCCTTTGTGGGCGGTTCGGGAATTGGAAAAAGTACCTTCCTCAAGCTCCTGCTGGCCGTCTATCCGCCGTACAGCGGAGGGCTCTGGGTGGAATGCCCGGATGGGACAAAAACTCCAATTTCTGTGGAGACGAGGGCGTTGTTTGCCTATGTTCCACAGGACAATACACTTTTGTCCGGCTCGATCTGGGAGGACGTGACCCTCTTCAAAAAGCGCGGTGAGCTTTCGGAGGAAGAATGGGCGAGAGTGAAGGAGGTCTGTCGGATCGCCTGCGCCGAGGAGTTTATTTCTGCGTTGCCGCAGGGCTATGATACGGTGCTGAGAGAGGATGGAAACAACCTGTCAGAGGGCCAAAAGCAGCGTCTTGCCATTGCCCGGGCGTTGTATGTCGACCGCCCGATTTTACTGTTGGATGAGGCAACGTCGGCATTGGACGAGGCCACCGAAGCCCGCCTGCTCTCTAATCTGCGGCAGAGCACAGAAAACAAAACGATTTTGATCGTGACCCATCGCCCGGCGGCACTTGCGCTCTGCGACCGGGTCTTTGAGGTCGAGCAGGGACAGTTTCGGGAAAGAAAGGTGGAAAGGGAGTCAAGATGAACAGCACAGAGACGAATGAGCATCTGCTGGAAGTCGGACACTATATGATCCGGGTACTTCGGGCGATGCTGCATAAAAAAGAAGCTCCCGCGCTTCCGGATGGGATCTGCTGGAAAGAAGTGTGGCAGATGGCGCGGAAGCACTCGCTGGATGTGATGGTGCTCTCCGGCGTGGAGGCTCAGCTGCGGCAGGCAGAGCCGGAGCTTTTTGCGCGGTGGTGTCGTTCGCGGGATAATCGCATCGCAATGACTCTGACCCAGATGAGCGAAGAGCCAAGAATTTTATCGGCGTTTTCTCAAGCGGGTCTGAGAGCTCTGCCCGTTAAGGGAAGCTCTCTGCGGAAGCTGTACGCCCGTCCGGATTTCCGACAGATGGCGGATATCGACTTGGTGATCCCATCCGGGGAAATGGAAAAAGCAAGGAAACAGATGGAGTCGCTGGGGTATCAGACCAGACTGGACCATCTCGAGCGGGAGCATCAGGTCAGCTATTTCCTGCCGCCGTTTGTCAGCGTAGAGCTTCATGACGTTCCGGAAAAGGAAGCGGAGCAGAGGGTCGGATACTATCAGGGTATCTGGGAAAAAGCGGTGGAAGACCCGGAACTTCCGGGAGTGTACCACTTGAAGCCCGAGGACGCTTATATTTACTTGCTGCTGCATTTCATCAAGCATATGAGATATGCAGGGATGGGCATCCGGCAGGTGATGGACCTCTACCTGTTTTTGCAGGCATACCGGGACAGGATGAATGATGAATACATCCGACAGGAAGCACAACGGCTGGACATCCAGCCTATGCGGGAAAAAATCGAGCAATTGACGGAGCTTTGCTTTTCGGAGGAATGTACGGAAGCAGACCCGGAAGTAAAAAAGATGGAGGAGCTTTGCATTCTGGCAGGCACCTATGGAGATAAGCTCACTCTGAATCTCATTATGATGCAGAGGATGCAGCAGGAAAAACAGGGACGATTCTGGAGAGGAAAATACCTGCTGAAACGGCTCTTCCCGACAAAGGAGATCTTGTATTCGCGCTGTCCGCAGGCACGGGGAAAGCCGTGGCTGCTTCCCTTTGTATGGCTTTGGCGGCTGGTGGATGTGGGCTACTGGAAAAACCGCTTCGCCAGAGAGCTCGATTATATGAAGCAGACGAAATAAGAAAGGAACCTCATGCAAGACCAGCGTTCGATTTTAAAGAAAGTCTTTGGCTACGACAGCTTCCGTCCCGGGCAGGAGGAGATCGTGAAACAGCTGCTTGCCGGGCGGGATGTACTGGCCGTGATGCCGACCGGAGCGGGAAAGTCCATCTGCTACCAAGTGCCCGCGCTTTTGCTGCCGGGCATCACCATCGTGGTATCGCCGCTGGTGAGCCTGATGAAGGATCAGGTGGGCGCGTTGGTGCAGGCGGGTGTCGCGGCGGCGTTCCTGAACAACAGCCTGACCGACAACCAGAAGGCTCTGATGCTCCGCCGGGCACGGGAGGGCTGGTATAAAATCATCTATGTCGCACCGGAACGGCTCGAGATGCCGGGCTTTCAGCGGTTCGCACAGGAGCGCACCATCAGCATGGTGACGGTCGACGAGGCCCACTGCATCAGCCAGTGGGGACAGGATTTCCGCCCGAGCTATCTGCGCATCAAGGCATTCGTAGACAGCCTGCCGAACCGCCCGGTCGTGGGTGCGTTCACGGCCACCGCGACCGCACGGGTGCGGGAGGATATCCGTACCCATCTGGAATTGCAAGACCCCTATGAGGTGACGACGGGCTTCGACCGTCCGAACCTCTACTTCGAGACCCGGCGGGCACTGCCGAGCCAGAAGCCGAGGGAGCTGCTCGACCTTGTGCTGAAGGAGCGGGACAACTCCGGCATCGTCTATTGCAGCACCACCAAGCAGGTGGACGAGGCGGCGCGGTTACTTCAGAGCCGGGGCATCCGGGCGGCGGCCTATCACGCCAAGCTTGACCCGGAGGTGCGGCGGAAGAATCAGGACGATTTCCTCTATGACCGCATCCAAATTATGGTCGCGACCAATGCGTTCGGGATGGGCATCGACAAGCCGAACGTCCGGTTCGTCATCCACTATAATATGCCCAAGGACTTGGAGAGCTATTATCAGGAGGCGGGCCGTGCCGGGCGTGACGGCGAGCCTGCCCGGTGCACATTGCTCTACTCGGGTGCAGACGTCCGGACCATCCGCTTCTTTATTGATAAGGAAATGGAAGCCGACAACGGCCTTCCCGCCGACGTCAAGGCTGAAGCCGCCCGGAAAGCCGAGGAACGGCTCAAGTACATGACCTTCTATTCCACCACGACGAAGTGCCTGCGGGGATTTATGCTGGGCTATTTCGGTGAGGCTGCACCTCCCAAATGCGGCAACTGCTCCTGCTGTCTGGCGGCGGAGGAGGAAGCACAGCTGCTTGAACAGCGTGCGGCACAGGCAAAGGAACGTGCGGCGGCATCGGCACGCCGTCTGGCCGAACGTCCCCGCCGTAAGAGTGAACTGGTGGAGCTGAACGCGTTCGACGAGAAGCTTCTTGCTGCTCTGTATGCACTCCGGAAGCGTCTTGCGGGCAAACAGAATGTCCCGGCCTTCATGGTCTTTAACGATGCGACTCTTCGTGAAATGGCACAAAAGAAACCGCTCAGTATGGATGAATTGCTGAATATCACGGGCGTCGGCGAAAAGAAAGCCGCCCACTATGGCATGGCCTTCCTCCGAGTCATCGAGGATATGGTCGACAGCCGGGAATGACAAAAAAGTCGTTCCATTTTCCACATTCAAGCAGAATCTTGTGGAAAACGGAGCGGCTTTCTCTTTGGATTTACATGGTATGGGTCGAGAAGACCTTTTCATCCTCCCACCAGACCGGATGCCCGGCGGCGAGAGACTTCTTTGCGTCCAGCAGGCGTTGATTCCGGCTTCCCCGGAAGCGGAGCGAGATGTCGTGCTCGGCCTGCACGAAGCGGCCGTCCACCAGAACGTCCAGCAGACGAAGCAGCTCGTCGGTGACCTCACAGCGGCAGGTGGCCGGGACAACGCCCGTCAGCTGCTCCCAAGTGTAGCCGGAGTAGCACCAGACCGTTTTGTTCGGGTAGAGGGCCTTGAAATTCCGGACAAAGGGAAGCAGCTCCCGCTGGTTTTCAGGCTCCATCGGCTCGCCGCCCAGCAGGGAGAGGCCCGTGATATAATCCGGCTTGCAGGAGGCGAACACCTCGTTCCGGACGGGCTTGTCGAAGGGCTTGCCATAATTGAAATCCCAAGCGACCTCGTTGAAGCAGCCGGGGCAGTGATGCCGACAGCCCGAAACGAACACACTGGTTCGGACGCCCGGCCCATTGGCGATATCATAATACTTAATGGTAGCGTAATTCATAGGTTTCTCCATAGAAAACCTCTCCGCCATCGATGACGGAGAGGTTTAAAAGTTACAGATGCAGAACGCGGTCTTTGATCTCCTGCGTCCGTCCCTGATTCCAGAACTGTGTGCCGATATAACCGCAGGTGCGGCGGGCGACGTTCAGCTTGTTCTGGTCACGGTTGCCGCACTTGGGGCATTCCCAGACCAGCTTGCCGTCGTCCTCGACAATCTTGATCTCGCCGTCGTAGCCGCAGCACTGGCAGTAATCCGACTTGGTGTTCAGCTCGGCGTACATGATGTTGTCGTAGATGAACTGCAGAACGCTCATGACGGCCTCGAGGTTATCCTGCATGTTGGGGACTTCCACATAGCTGATCGCGCCGCCCGGAGAGAGCTTCTGGAACTCGCTCTCGAACTTCAGCTTGGTGAAGGCGTCGATCTGCTCCGAGACGTGAACATGGTAGCTGTTCGTGATATAGTTCTTGTCGGTGATGCCCGGAACAAGGCCGAACCGCTTCTGCAGGCACTTCGCGAACTTGTAGGTGGTGGATTCCAGCGGCGTACCGTAGAGAGAGTAGTCGATGTCCTCGGCCTTCTTCCACTCGTTGCACTTGTCGTTCATGTGCTGCATGACGCTCAGTGCGAAGGGCTTTGCGCCTGCGTCGGTGTGGCTCTTGCCCGTCATATACTTGACGCACTCATACAGGCCGGCATAGCCGAGGCTGATGGTGGAGTAGCCGCCGTAGAGCAGCTTGTCGATCTTCTCGCCCTTTTTCAAGCGTGCCAGTGCGCCGTACTGCCACAGAATGGGTGCAGCATCGCTGGGCGTGCCCAGCAGACGCTTATGACGTGCCTGCAGTGCACGGTGGCAGAGTGCCAGACGGTCGTCGAAAATTTTCCAGAACTTGTCGAAGTTGCCGCCCGAGCTGAGGGCAACGTCCACCAGATTGATGGTGACGACGCCCTGATTGAAGCGGCCATAGTATTTGGGCTGGTTGGTCTCGGGGTCAACGTAGGGGGTCAGGAAGCTGCGGCAGCCCATGCAGGTGTAGCAGTGACCCTCGCCGTTCTTGTCGACCTTCAGCTCCAGCATCTTCTTTTCCGAGATGTAGTCGGGGACCATCCGCTTGGCGGTGCACTTGGCAGCAAGCTCAGTCAGATAATAATAAGGAGCACCCGGGTGAATGTTGTCCTCCTCCAGAACGTAGATGAGCTTCGGGAAGGCCGGGGTGATCCAGACGCCGGCCTCGTTCTTGACGCCCTGATACCGTTGACGGATGGTCTCCTCGATGATGATGGCAAGGTCGGCCTTTTCCTGCGGGTTGCGGGCTTCGCCCAGATACATAAAGACGGTGATGAACGGAGCCTGACCGTTGGTCGTCATCAGGGTCACGACCTGATACTGGATGGTCTGGACACCGCGGTTGATCTCATTGCGCAGACGACGCTCGACGATCTCCTTCTTCCGCTCGGGGGAGACGTCCAGACCCTTCATCTCGACCTCCACCTCGTTGGCGATCTTCTTGCGGGAGACGTCCACGAAGGGAGCAAGATGGGTCAGGCTGATGCTCTGGCCGCCGTACTGGTTGGAGGCCACCTGTGCGATGATCTGGGTCGCAATGTTGCAGGCAGTCGAGAAGCTGTGGGGCTTCTCGATATAAGTGCCCGAGATGACCGTGCCGTTCTGCAGCATGTCGTCGAGGTTCACCAAATCGCAGTTGTGCATGTGCTGTGCGAAATAGTCGGAATCATGGAAATGGATCAAACCGTCCTGATGTGCCTTGACGATCTCGGGGTCGAGAAGGAGGCGTGCAGTCAGGTCCTTGGAGATCTCGCCGGCCATATAGTCGCGCTGAACGCTGTTGACGGTGGGGTTCTTGTTGGCGTTCTCCTGCTTGACTTCCTCGTTCTGGCACTCGATGAGGCTCAGGATGCGCTCGTCGGTGGTGTTGGTCTGACGCTTCAAGTTCTGTACATAGCGGTAGGTGATATAGTGCCGCGCAATGTCATGAGCCTTGATATCCATCAGCTGATTCTCGACCAGATCTTGGACCTCCTCGACGCTGACCGCACGGTTCAAGGCCTGGCACTGGTCGGTGACGGCGTCTGCGATCTGGTTGACCTGCTCCTTGGTCAGACGGCTCTTGCCGCCGACCGAGTCACTGGCTCGGGTAACAGCAGTGATGATCTTAGTGATATCAAAAGGAACCTCTGCGCCGTTGCGCTTGATGATCTTCATTTGCTCTCCTCCTACGTATCTATGGCAGTTCTAACGGGTGTCTCCTAAACCTAGAAGGCACCCGCGTCATTGGCATCTATTGATATTATGATATCACTATTTAGTGATATGTCAATGGATAGACCACTACATTTTGTGTTTCGTAGCTTTCACCAAAAATGAAGCGGAAATTTCAGAGCAAAATCTAGACCCAGACCTCTTGACAAATCGGGCAAGCAAAGTACCTGATTCCACGGTGTAATATCCGCTTTTATCTATACCTCTTCTCTTATATAATTACATTATAAAGAGAAGAAAACGGGGTCATTTTGGATGATGTCAAAAGTCAGACTTTATCGTTCAAGAAAACTGTAAGATGTATACAAAGACGAAAAAAGGAGAAAAAAGTTCAAAAA
>CAVJGY010000032.1:0-10508 GCA_963648915.1 Acutalibacteraceae bacterium
CCGCCAACAGCCCTCAGAAAGCTCGCGGTCATTTTGCTTTTTGCAATTGATTTGCCGGTGAAAGGGTAGCTGTTCATGGACAGTACCTTTTCTGTTTTCAGTATACTCAACTCGAACGTGTTTGTCAAGCAGACACGTTCTTTTTTATTTTACCCCAAATGGAACACATCAATGAGGAACACCATGGCGAGGCCATAGTAGGTCACGACGGCAACGAGGTCATTGACGGTGGTGATGAGCGGGCCGGATGCAACGGCCGGGTCGACGTGGATCTTATGGAAGAACATCGGGATGACCGTGCCCACCATGCTGGAGATCACCATCGCCACGATGAGCGAGATGCCGACACAGCCCGAGATGAGGAAGGCCTCGCCCCAGAGGTAGCCCTTGAACAGGTGGATATAGACGCCCAGAATCAACAGGGACATGATCGCAAGGATGCCACCGTTCGTCAGGCCGATGCGAACCTCCTTGAAGAGGAGTTTCAGTTTCTTTCCGGTCGTCAGCTGTTCATCCATTAGGACACGGATGGTGACAGCCAGCGATTGCGTGCCGACATTGCCCGCCATATCCAGAACCATCGACTGGAAGCAGATGACGATGGGCAGGACAGCCACCACCGACTCGAACATTCCGACCACCGAGGAAACGACCATGCCGAGGAAGAGCAAGGCGACCAGCCACGGCAGACGCTTTTTGACGCTCTCAAACACCGTTTCGTTCAGATCCTCTTCGCTCGTCAAGCCGCCCAGCTTTGCGTAGTCATCGCCCATCTCGTCGTCGACGATCTCCACGACGTCTGCCGAGGTGATAATACCCAGCAGCTCGCCGCCGTCGTTCAGGACGGGGAGGGATTTTTCGGCGTATTCGGTGATGCGGTCAAGGCACTCACTGATCTTCTCGTGGTCGGTCACATAGGGATAGGAGCTGCTAATGATGGATTCCAGCTCATCCCCGGCACGCGCCACAATGAGGTCTTTCAGGTCGATGGCACCATAATATTTCTCGTGCTCGTCCACGACGTACAGGGTCGAGATGTTGTCGTTCTCGCCCGCCTGCTTCACCAGCTCACTCATGGCCTGACGGATGGTCAGATCCTTGTGAATGCAGATGTAGTTGGTCGTCATGCAGCTGCCGATCTCGTCCTCATCGTAGGACATCAGCAGTTTGACGTCCTCTGCCGCATCCTTATCCAGATGCTTGACGAGCTCCTGCTTGTCATCCTCTTCGAGGTCGTCCAGTGCGTCCAGTGCGTCGTCCGAATCCATGTTCGAGACGACCTTTGCCGCCCGGTCGGAGGACAGCTCCTTCAGATAAGGTTCAGCGTCGTCCAAATACGAGAAGATCTCAGCCACACGCTCCACACCCAAAATGGGGTACAGCTTTTGCCGTTCGTCCGGCGTCAGATGTTCCAGTGCGTCGGCAAGGTCGTTCTCGTGGTAGTCCGACAATCGTTCGGCAATTTCCTCACTGGGCAGCCCGCTGTGAATGATGTGGAGAATTTCTTCGAGGTAGTTTTTCTTCTGCATGGTTTTCAGCCTCCTATCTGCGCATTTTCGCCCGGTTATCATACTACACCGGGGACGGATTTTCAACCCATTTTTCAAAAATTTTACTGTTTATAAAGCAAAAACCGAACCACACCCTTCTTGAACGGGTACGATTCGGTTCTTGTCCTTATTTTGCCATGACCTCGAGGGCAGATACCTCGGCTTCCAGCTCATCTGCCTGTTCCTGTGTCAGGACACGGGCCTCGACCATCCGCTGCAAGACCACCTTTGTCCGTTTCAGGGCAAGGTCGGGGTTTGCAGTGGGCGAGTAGAGCGAGGGTGCGTTCGGCAGTCCGGCCAGCAGCACCGACTCGGCGTCGGTCAGCTCGGCGGGCGTTTTCCCGAAATAACCCTGTGCGGCCTCGGCAATGCCGTAGCAGTTGTTTCCAAAGTAGATGGTGTTGGCGTACATCTCGAAGATCTGCCGCTTGTCGTACTGCTTTTCGATGGACAACGCCGCGAACATCTCGGCGGCTTTCCGGGCGAGACGCTTTTCCTGCGTGAACAGCTCATTTTTTGCCAACTGCTGGGTCAGGGTGCTTCCACCCTCGGCCATTGAGTGGGTCTTTAAGTCGATGAGCAGAGCTCGTCCGATGGAAATGGGGTCGATGCCGTGATGGGTCGCGAAACGGCGATCCTCCACCGAGATCACCGCGTTGATATAGGTCTGGGGAAGCTCGTCGTAAAAGACGAACTCCGTCCGGCTCTGGATGGTGTCATACATCGCTGCAATGGGATAATTCTTGACGGCTTCCTGATAGAGGGCATGTCCCTGCCATCCGAAGTAAACGCCCGCTGCAGCCAATGCCACCAAAACGATGAGAAGCAATGTCACAAGCAGCTGACGGAAAAAGCGCAGAAACGTGCGCATGGTTCATCCGCTCCTTTCCCGCTTATCTTACCCTATCAGCCCGTCCGTTTCAAGCCAATCCCAAAAAATTTACAGTTCTGAATATAAACCTCTCCGTCAATGCTTCGCATTGCCACCTCTCCTAAACAGGAGAGGCTTTTCACGCCTTCACGTCCCGTTTTTCGAGCAAAAGCTTCGCCAGAACGAACATCAGGACGAGCCACCCGATGCTGGAAGCGAAGAACATGAGGTAGCTTCCGGACAGGACATCCTCACTGCGGTTGGAGTTCATGCCCGCCTGCATCAGGGAATACGGCCAGAGAAGCGAATATCCTTTACTGCCGGCCAGCATCCCGATGACGCCGCCCATCAGGGCAAGAAAGACCGGGACGGCAAAACTCCGGATGAGCATGGACAGCACCAGCTGTGCGGCAACGACGGCCAGCGCACCCACTGCACCCCGCAGTAAAAACAGCAGCAGGACGACCGGAGGCCATCCGGGGAGACCCGCAATGAATTTTCCGCAGAGGACATAGAGCACAAACACAAAAATATGGGTCAAAAGAGCCAGCTTTTCCACCACAACGAGCTTTGCGGTGAACAAATCAAGGGGCGGAACGGGCGACGCCATGATGAGATTCCAGTTGTGCCCCAGATGCTCCAATCGCCACAGGTAGGCGGCATAAACGGCCACCATCGCCGGGAAGAAGAACATCGAATAAAACAAGGTGTGCTGTGTCCAAAGGCTATACCAGCCGTCCGTTAAGATCTCAAGATTCTGCAGATAGTTGAACGTCCCGTACCCCGCCGAAATGACAGGTAGAATGAAGAACATCAGCCAGATGGGAGACGCATGAAGCTTTGCGTTCTCCGCCAAAATACAGCGTTTCAACATGAGTTATACCTCCTTGTCCTGCATCACATGCCATGCGGCGGCAAGCAGCACCGCCGCCAGCAGAACGACAAGGCCCAGCAGACCCCAGTTCTGCGCCCGCGTCCCATAAAGGACGGTGTGGGTATCCTTGTCCCAAAAGCTGACCTCGTAGGCACTCAGCGGAACGTAGTACCCCCACGGCACAAAGTAACTGACGGCCTCCGGCATGAAGGCCGAGAACAGCCCGACCAACGCCCCGACGATGCCGACACAGATGGCCGGGAGCGGGTTCTCAAACCGGAGCATCAGAAGCCATTCCGAGAGGAACAGCATGACGTTCACCAACAGCGTACAGACCACCAGATAGCCGAACTGGGCAGTCGGGAAGGGTTCGGTGTAGCCCTGAACACTTCCCAGCAGCTTCACCGTGCTCATTTCCAGCCCCGTCATCAGGAGCACCTCGAACAGGCCGAAGCTGACCTTCCCAACGAAAAGCTCCTTCCGGCTTTGGAGGGTATAGAGCAGCTTTGTCGTGCTCCCCTTTACCTCCATGTCCCACAGACGGCTCGCGAGGACGGACATCATGACCGGGAAAATGATATTGTGGATGACCGGAAGGCTGTAAAGCAGGGCACTATACCCGTTCGCAAGCTCCTCCTCGTCTCCGGGTCTCAGACCGCCGACCCAGACAAAAACGACTACCGGAACGAGCAGACAGAGCAGCAGATCGTGCCGCCGTTTGGCTTTTTGCAGCTCCGCACAGAACGCTTTTTTCAGCATGATCTTTCACCCTCCTTTTCCGTGTGCTGGGTCAGACTGAGGAAGATGTCCTCGAGATTCCGGGTCTTTTGCGTCAGTCCGATGATGCCCGCACCGCTGGCCGCAAGCAGTCCGCTCAATCCGGCCAGCTCCTCGTCCGACAAGGCAGGCAGAGCGATTTTCCCCGCCTCATCCGGCTGGGCGGCAAAGCCCTGCTTCCGGAGCACCGGAATGCCCTTCTCGACGTTCAGAAGTTTCAGCTCGTACCCGCCGCAGCTGTGCTTCTGCAGCTCAGTCAGCGCGCCCTCAAAGAGCATCTTTCCGTGGTCGATGATGCCCACCTGCGTCACCATCTGCTCCATCTCGCCCAGAAGGTGGCTGGAAATCAGAACGGTCGCACCCGTTGTCTCGGGCATTTTGGCGATGAGCTGGCGCATCTCCTGAATGCCCGCCGGGTCGAGTCCGTTGGTCGGCTCGTCCAGGATCAGCAGTTTCGGACTTCCCAGAAGTGCCATTGCGATACCGAGCCGCTGTTTCATACCCAGCGAATACTGGCCGACCTTCCGCTTTTTGTCCTGCGTCAGGTGAACGATTTCCAACACCCGGTCGATGTCTTTATAGCTGACATCCTTCAGGTCTGCGATGATCTTCAAATTCTCTTCGGCAGTCAGGTGAAAATAGCCCGCCGGGGATTCGATAAGGCTTCCGGTCTGCCGGAGAAGCGCGATGCGGTTCGCTTCGGTGAAGGTCTGCCCCAGCAGTCGAATCTCGCCACTCGTCGGGTGGGTCAGACCCAGAAGCATTTTCATGCTGGTGGATTTGCCCGCACCGTTCGGCCCAAGAAAGCCATAAACACAGCCCTCCGGCACATGAAGGTTCAGGTCGTCCACGACCCGGCGGCCTCCGTAGGTCTTGCAGAGCTGTTTTGTCTCGATGATATGTTTCATAGCAGGGTGCTCCTCTTCTCGTTTTGTGTGGTTGGTGTTTTGGAACACCTTCAGGATACACGGCCAAACTGAAAGCTTTCCGATGCTCAGCTTAATTTCAGCTTAAGTTTTGCAGGGAAAGATGGCAGTGCATCGTTTATTCTATTAGAATAGAACACAGAACCTCTCCGCAGACCGAACCAAGCCCTTGACAGGCTTTGAATTAAGAGTATCATTGTATTATGCACTTAATACAATGATACAAAAAACTCGAGAGGGCAACCATGGAGGATACCACGATGAACAGCATTTATCAGGCCAAGCTTTTTCTTGTTGACGATAACCCCGACCTCATCCGTCTGCTCTGCGACCAGCTGCGCAGTGCGGGCTATCAGCATATCACCACCGCATCCAACTGTGCGCAGGCATGGGCGGCATTTGCGCGAGAAATTCCCGACCTCATGATTTTAGACATCAATCTGCCCGACGGGGACGGTTTCGGCTTGTTCCGGGAGCTTCGCACCAAGGCTGACATTCCCGCCCTGTTCCTGTCCGCACGGGATGCCGACGCCGACCGTCTGTTCGGGCTGGGACTGGGTGCGGATGACTACCTGACAAAGCCCTTCCTGATGCAGGAGCTTCTGCTCCGCATCCAGCACATTTTACAGCGTGCGTACCGGGCAGAGCTTCGCCGGGCGGGAAACCGCCCCATCAAAATTGGCGACCGGACGGTGGTTTTGGACGACGCACAGGTCTTTCTGCCTGACGGGACGTCCCTCTCCCTGACGGCCACCGAACGTGCCCTTCTCCAAAAGCTGGCGGACAACCGCGGCCACATCGTCACCTATGACGCGCTTTGCGACGCAGTCTGGGGCGCAGACTATTACGGATACGAGAACAGCCTCAATGTTCACATCCGCCATCTCCGGAAAAAGCTTGAGGACGAGCCGGGCAAACCCCAGTATCTTCTCACCATCCGGGGGATCGGCTACAAGCTGACCCGGGAGGCCGCAAAATGAAAACCTTCACGCGCATCATCCGCCGCTACATCCTCGCCGTGACCGCCCTTCTCATCCTCTTTCTCGCACTCTTCGTCTACACAGGCTATCGGTACAATGCGACCTACCCGAAGGGGCTGTATACCAGCGGTGCAATTGCTGACGCCCTGACCGAGCAGAACGGGCATCTGGTGTTTGACCCAGCTCACACCCCAGCCGAGTGGATGCACGGCTACGAATGGGCGATGGTGCTGGACGACGACGGAACCGTCATCTGGTCGTACCAGCTCCCCGAAACGCTGAACCACCGCTACACCTCCCGTCAAATCGCCAGCTTCACCCGGTGGTATCTGGACGACTACCCGGTTTTCTGCTGGACGCAGGACTACGGCCTGTTCGTTATCGCGTTGGCTCCCGGCTCTCTGTGGAAGTACAACGTGTGGAGCTCTGCTGAACTGATTCGCGGAGTCTTTGTGAGCATCCCGCCCATCCTGATTTTCTTGTTTCTTCTCGTTCTCGGGGTCTGCCTTCTGTTCAGCTGGCGAACCACTCACCAGCTGAAAACGGTCTCGGACGGACTGGACGCACTGGCAAACGGCCAGACCGTGACCCTTTCCACCCGGGGCTTTACGGGGGAGCTGGCCGAAAAGCTCAACCAGACCAGCCAGCAGCTCCAAAAGCGAAACGAACTCATCGCCCGCCGGGACACCGCCCGCACCAACTGGATCGCCGGGGTCAGCCATGACATCCGGACGCCGCTTGCCCTGATTCTGGGCTGGGCGGAGCAGCTGAAACGAGACGAGGCACTTCCCGAGGTCACACGGGAAAAGGCCTCCGGCATCTGCACCCAAAGCGAGAAGATACGTTCCCTCATCGAGGATCTGAACCTGACGAGCAAGCTTCAATACGGGATGCAGCCACTCCGCTGTCAACCGCTGACCGTCGGGCCGTTTTTGCGGGAGCTGGCCGCGCAGTTCTACGAAAACCCGCTGGCCGAATCCGCCGAATTGGAGCTTTGCCAGACCGACGAGGCCGAGCACGCAGTCCTGTACGCGGACAAAGCCCTGCTGACCCGGGCGGTGGAAAACCTGCTGAACAACAGCGTCCGGCACAACGTCCCGCCTGTCCGGGTCGTACTGAACGCCCAGCTCACCAACGGGCAGTTCCAGCTGACCGTCTCGGACGACGGCACAGGGCATCCGCCCGCCGTTCTCGCCGCCCTGCGTGAGCCGGAGGAGTCCGACAACGCGCCCCACATCCTCGGCCTGCATGTCGTGGAGCAGATCTTACAGGCACACGGGGGCACGGTCGTCTTTGGACAAAACCTGCCGAAGGGGGCAAAGTCCGACTTATTTCTTCCTGTGCAGAAAAAATAGAATAAACCTATTGACAAACCGGGTAGGTGCGGATATAATGCAATCATGAACCAACCCACGAGGTTGGTAGACAGTACTTGAAAGGAGGGCTTTTGCCATGTCGTTGATTTGGAACACTCTGCTCCACGCGAACTTCCGTTGTGGGCGAATGTGCAGCACCCGGGCAGAAATTCTGGCCGATACCTGTGCGTTGCCCTCCGGGATGCGAATGTGCCGCTGAGCACACGCCTTGTATCGAACGATGGAGTTTTGTGCCCGATGCTTAGAATGTTGTGGAGCATCGGGTATTTTTATACGAAGATATTATACAGAAAGTACAGATAGAGAGGTAAATTACAATGGCGAACTACAAATTTGAGACCCTTCAGCTGCATGTCGGTCAGGAGCAGGCTGACCCCGCTACCGATTCCCGTGCAGTTCCTATTTATCAGACCACTTCCTATGTTTTCCGCAACAGCCAGCATGCTGCTGACCGTTTTGGTCTGGCTGACGCCGGCAACATCTACGGCCGTCTGACCAACTCCACGCAGGACGTTTTCGAGAAGCGCATCGCTGCTCTCGAGGGCGGCACGGCTGCTCTGGCCGTTGCATCCGGTGCAGCTGCCATCACCTACACCATCGAGGCACTGGCACAGGCCGGCGACCACATCGTGGCACAGAAGACCATCTACGGCGGCAGCTACAACCTGCTGGAGCACACCCTGTCCCAGTTCGGCGTCAAGACCACTTTCGTCAACGTCCATGACCTCGCCGAGGTCGAGGCTGCCATCCAGCCCAACACCAAGGCCGTCTACCTCGAGACGCTGGGCAACCCCAACAGCGACATCCCCGACATCGACGCTGTGGCTGAGATCGCACACAAGCACGGCCTGCCCCTCGTCATCGACAACACCTTCGGCACTCCGTATCTGATCCGTCCCATCGAGCACGGCGCAGACATCGTTGTCCACTCTGCGACCAAGTTCATCGGCGGTCACGGTACTTCTCTGGGCGGCGTCATCGTCGACAGCGGCAAGTTCGACTGGAAGGCCAGCGGCAAGTACAGCAACATCGCTGACCCCAACCCGAGCTACCACGGTGTTTCCTTCGCAGACGCCGCAGGCCCGGCTGCATTCGTCACCTACATCCGCGCTATCCTGCTCCGTGATACCGGTGCATGCATTTCTCCGTTCAACGCTTTCCTCCTGCTGCAGGGCACTGAGACCCTGAGCCTGCGTCTCGAGCGTCATGTCGAGAACACCAAGAAGGTCGTCGAGTATCTGGCGAACCATCCGCAGGTCGAGAAGGTCAACCATCCCTCTCTGCCCGACCACCCCGACCACGCTCTGTACGAGAAGTACTTCCCGAACGGCGGTGCATCCATCTTCACCTTCCAGATCAAGGGCGGCCGTGAGGAGGCCTTCAAGTTCATCGACAATCTGAAGATCTTCTCCCTGCTGGCAAACGTCGCTGACGTGAAGAGCCTCGTTATCCACCCGGCTTCCACCACCCACAGCCAGCTGAACGACGAGGAGCTGGCCGAGCAGCAGATCTATCAGAACACCATCCGCCTGTCCATCGGCACGGAGCACATCGACGACATCATCGCCGACCTCGAGAACGGCTTTGCCGCTGTCCGTGGCTGATTTTCAACTCTCCATCCAAATCTCCGATAGAGCATCCCCCATGCTCTGACTTTCATCTCAAACTTTCTTTTTAACTCTCTTTCATCTTTGCAATTTTCTCCTCCTTTTGCTCGTGTGTAGATAAAACAGCTCCCGGCAGATGCCTGTTTTCAGGCTCTTCTGCCGGGAGCTGTTGTTTTGTCTGCGTTTGCTGTCATTCCGGTTTTTCCTCGATGTCCAGTCCTGTCCGGACTGTCTTTCGCCAGATGCACAATTTTCATGGAAGCTTTCCGTCAGGATGACGAAGATTGTCCCTTTTTGCGTGTTTCTGGGGTGTTCATTCCAAAAACGACTGCAAATTCAGAATTTTTCTGCCTTTTACAAGCCTTTGATTTCCTGATACACTCATGCCAGAGAAACGGAAGCGAGTTCCGGAAAGAAACTACAGGCATAGGAGGGTATCTTATGAAGATCGAAAAGAGCGCGATGGCCGGCACGCTGGAATCCAGCGATGTTCAGGTCACCGTCGAGCCCAGCGAGGGCATCGAGCTGAGCATCCAGAGCAGCGTCCTGAACCAGTATGGCCGTCAGATCAAGGCCACCGTTCTGGAAACGCTGGAGCGTCTGGACGTCAAGGATGCAAAGGTCACCATCGTAGACAAAGGTGCGCTGGAATGCACCCTGAAAGCCCGCGTCGAGTGTGCGGTGTTCCGCAGCTGTGACGCATCCAAAGCAAACATTCCCTGGGGAGGTGCTGTAAAATGAGTAAAGAGATTCGTCGCCCGAAGCCGGACAAAAAGCGTCTGCGCCGCACTATGATGTTCATGAACGCCCAGAAGCCCGGCCTGATCAAAGACGCCTACATCTATGGCACGGACAGCATCATCCTCGACCTTGAGGACGCGGTTGCCGAGAACCAGAAGGACGCCGCCCGGTTCAGCCTGTATCATGCACTGAAGAGCATCGACTACGGCGACACCGAGGTCATCGTCCGCATCAACGGTCTGGACACTCCCCATTGGCAGGAGGACATCCGCGTTTGTGTTGCAGGCGGTGCAGACGGCATCCGCATTGCAAAGTGCGAGAACGCCGAGATGGTCCGCACCGTTGACGCTGCTGTGACTGCCGCTGAGAAGGAATTCGGCGTGGAAGAGGGCCGCACCCTGCTGATGGCCGCTCTGGAAAGCCCGCTGGGTATCATGAACGCCTACGAAATTGTCACCGCCAGCCCCCGCATGTTCGGCTGTGCCATTTCCGGCGGCGACTTCCGCAAGAGTATGCACGTCCAGATCCAGCGCGACGGCGTAGAGATGATGGTCGCACGCGGTCAGATGCTTCTGGCTGCCCGTGCCGCAGGCGTCCAGTGCTTCGACACCATGTACCCCAACATCGACGACATGGAAGGCTTCAAGGCTGAGGTCATTCAGAACCACAAGATGGGCTTCGACGGCAAGAGCATCGTCAACCCGAAGCAGATCGCATTCGTGCACGAGACCTTCGCCCCCACCGAGAAAGAGATCGCCTACGCCGAGAAGCTGGTGCGCGGCTGTCAGGCACAGGCCGATGCCGGC
>CAVJGY010000033.1:0-10405 GCA_963648915.1 Acutalibacteraceae bacterium
TCCATGTGCCCGCTGAGGTGCTTTCGGCAGCCGTTACCCTGAGTGAACGGTATATCACCGACCGTTACCTCCCGGACAAGGCCATCGACCTTCTGGACGAGGCCTGCGCCTGCTGCAATCTGGCACACCCGGTCATCTCGGAGTTCCTCGAGATGCAGAAGGAACTGGACACCCTCAAGAAAGAGGAAGCAGACATGGCCGATGCGGACGTCAACGAGCCCATCGACTACGAACAGGTCGCCGAGCGCAAGACCCGTATCGCCCAGCTGGAAAGTGAGCTTCCCGCAAAGCAGGCTGCTGCCAGCGAAATCAACGTCTCGATGGACGATGTTGCCAAGGTCATTGAGCTGTGGACGGGCATCCCGGCGGTCAAGATTCAGGAGACCGAGTTCGTCAAGCTGGCGAACCTCGAGCCGGAGCTGAAAAAGAAGGTCATCGGTCAGGACGAGGCCGTCCATCTGGTGGCACAGGCCGTCAAGCGCAGCCGCGCCGACCTGTCCGGCCGTCACCGTCCGGCAAGCTTTATCTTTGTCGGCCCGACGGGTGTCGGCAAGACCGAGCTTGTCAAGCAGCTGGCAAGCCAGCTCTTCGACGGCCCTGACCCGCTGATTCGTCTCGACATGAGCGAGTATATGGAAAAATATGCGGTGTCCCGCATGATCGGTTCGCCTCCGGGCTATGTCGGCTATGAGGAGGCAGGCCAGCTGACCGAAAAAGTCCGCCGCCGTCCGTACAGCGTGGTGCTCTTCGATGAAATTGAGAAAGCCCACCCGGATGTCATGAACATCCTGCTGCAGATTCTCGACGAGGGCAAGATCAACGATGCACAGGGACGCACCGTGGACTTCTCCAACACCGTCATCTGCATGACCTCCAACGCGGGCAGCTCCGACCAGAGCACGGGCGGTCTCGGCTTCAACAAGAGCGAGTCCCAGCTCAGCGAGGAAAAGACCCGCAAGGCACTGTCCCAGTTCCTCCGCCCGGAGTTCCTCGGCCGTGTGGACGAGGTCATCGCCTTTAAGCCCCTGTCGCAGGAGACGCTGGAGGGCATCGCGGCTCTGATGCTGGACGAGTACAAGCCCAGCATGGAGGCCAAGAACATCGCCTACAGCTATACGCCCGCCGCACTCAAGGCACTGGTCGCCAAGAGTCAGGGCGGAAAGTTCGGTGCGCGTGACCTCCGCCGCGTCATCCGGAAGTCGGTGGAAGACCCGGCCGCAGAACGTCTCATCGACGGTACGCTGGCCGCAGGCGGTACGCTGACCGTGGATGCCGACGAAAACGGCGAGATCATTCTAAAATAAACAATGAGCCGGTGTGCAGCTGCACACCGGCTCATTGTTTTTATGCGAGATATCCCATACTGTGTGCCAGCCAGACCCAGAAAGTCAGGGTCAGGGCACTGAAAAAGGTGGTAGTTGCGCACACACTGCCCGACAGGACACCTTCGTGTCCCATCTGCTTCGCCATGACATAACCCGAGGGGGTGGAGATGCTTCCCAGCATGACGAGAAGGGCGACCAGCTTTTCATCCCGGAAACCAAGCTGGACGGCCACGGGCAGAAAGACCGCAGGCAGGACGAGCAGCTTGATGACCGTTGCGACCGCAGTCGGCTTGAGATAGCCCAGAGCCGACTTGCCCTTGAAGCCTGCGCCGATGGCAAGCAGGGCCAGCGGACTTGTCAGGCTGGCAAGGCTGGAAAGCGTCTTGTTGGCGATGGTCGGCATCGGCAGACGGAGCAGGGAATAGACGAAGCCCGCCGCAATGCCGATCAAAAGCGGATTGGTGAGGATGCCCTTGACGCTGGACTGAAGCTTTTCCTTCATGCCGGTGTGGGCGTCGGCAGAGGGGCTTTCGATGGTCAGGATGAGAACGGCGAAGATGTTGTAGAGCGGTACACTGCCCAAAATCATCAGGCCGGACATGCCGGATGTGCCATAGATGTTCTGGATGAAGGCCGCGCCAAGGATGGCGGCGGAGGAGCGGTAGCACGCCTGCACGAACTCACCGACGATGTGCTTGTCCTTGAGCAGAAGTTTTGCCAGAAACCAGATGATAAGGATGCTGGACAGGGTAGCGGCAAAGCAGAACAGGACATACTTGCCGTCAAAGTTGGCGTAGATGTCGGCGGTAGCGAGGTCGCGGAAGAGCTGGATGGGCATGGAGATGTTAAAGACGAACTTGTTGGCTGAGGCCACAAAGCTGTCCTCAAGGAAGCCCTTCTGGTGGAGCAGATAGCCCAGCAGCATGATGAGAAACAGCGGCATGGTGCTGTTCAGGCTGAAAATGAGATTCTCCATCAGACCCCTCCGTTGCGCTGGGTCTCAGCGGCCAGTTCCCGCTGTAACGCCGCCTTGCGGTGGTCGAGCAGAAGGTCTTTATTATACTTGAAGTAACGGTCACAGCCCGTCTCGGTGATGAACGCATGAGCCGCCGGGGAGAGGGTCAGCTCGGTGACAAAGACCACCATCTCCTGACTCTCCTCGAAAGCCTGCTCCATGAAGTCGAAGGCCGCTTCCAGTGCGGAGGAGGCCGCTTCCTGTGCCTCGTCGCGGGCATCGGCCAGCGAGTTGAACTGACTGCGCAGGAGGTCGAAGGCGTTCTGTGTGCCGACGGCCTTTGCGCGGCGCAGTTCGCCGTCCCATTCCCGCAGAGCGGCATAGGTGCGCAGACGAACCATCAGCTCGTCCCGGCTCAGCAGCCCGGCAGCACGCTTTTTCTGGGTGTCAGCGTCGTAGTCGGCGATCATCTGGGAGAAGAGGGTCGACGGAGCATCCGGGATGTCGTCGGGCAGGGTCGCAAAGCTCTTCTTGGCCTCCCGCAGGAAGGCATAGCAGGCGTCAGCAACGCCGTCGGCCTGACGAGATGCGGCAAACCGCGTCTCAAGGCCGGACAAGATCAGGCTGACAAGGGACAGCCGCTCGTCGAAGGGGGCTTGCAGCAGGCGGGCGTAGACGGCGGGCTTGACCTGACCGGACAAGATCTCCTCCACGCCGTAGTCGTCCTGATACTTATAGTAGAGGTCGAGGTAGGACGCAAAGTCCTCAGCAATTTTCTGATGCTGGATGTACTGGCGGATAAGGGCTTCGTCGGCCTTCAAGCCGATCTTTTCATAGGTGTCCAGCAGGTTGGACAAATCTTCCCAGCCGCGGGCAGTGACGAACTGCGTGCCGTCCACGTCGGCGTTGATTTGATAGAAATTCTGGGGATGCAGTTCGAGATAGCTCAGAATCGCACTATGGATGTGGGCGGCGCGGGCGTATTCCTTCCAGACGCCCAAGTCCGGTTCGATGTCCATCCGACGGACACGGTCGAGGGTGACGATATCGAAATCCCGGACAGACTTGTTGTACTCGGGCGGGTTTCCGGCCGCGACGATGACCCAGCCCGCCGGAACAGCCTGATTGCCGAAGGTCTTGCACTGCAAAAATTGCAGCATGGTCGGCGCAAGCGTTTCGGAGACGCAGTTGATCTCGTCGATAAAGAGGATGCCCTCGGAAAGGCCGGTGGCCTCCATCTTGGAATAGACGCTGGCGATGATCTCACTCATGGTGTACTCGGTCACCGAAACATCCTTGTCGCCGTAGTGACGCTGGCGGATGAAGGGCAGGCCGACCGCACTCTGACGGGTGTGGTGGGTGATGGTGTAGGCCACCAGAGCCACGCCGCAGTCCCGCGCGACCTGCTCCATGACCTGCGTTTTGCCGATGCCCGGAGGCCCCATCAGCAGGATGGGACGCTGACGGATGGCCGGAATCGCGTATTCACCGAGGGCGTCCTTGGCGAGATAAGCCTTGACGGTATCCTCGATCTCCTGTTTTGCACGTTTGATGTCCATAGAATCATTCTCCTCACGAATTGTTCAAATCCCGATACAGGTCGTCTTCTTCCTGCAGAGCCTCGGACAGAGCCGAAGCAGAGCGGGCGGACTGACCCGAAAATTCTTCTTCATCCAGAACGACCTTCATCGCCCACGGCGGAACATTTGCGTCGTCGAAGCGGTCGCCGAGGAACAAAAATGCGGTATCGTAGGCCGGGCGGCGGGTCGGATACGCACCCATACCGTCGGTAAAATAAAGCAGACCTCGCAGGTTCGAGAACTTTTTCTCGTCGCAGAGACGGTTGACATAAGCAAAGGCTGGCCGAAAGTCTGTTCCGCCGCCGCCCCGAAGCTCGAAGTGGTTCATTGCATGGATGAGTTCGTCCTCGTTGTGGATGAGGATGTCCTGCTGAACGGCATTGTCGGCCTGAATGAGATGAAGGTTCATCCGATGGAAGAAGTTCTCCCGCCCCTTCAGCAGGGTGTAGGTCTCGGCCAGAAACGCCCGCACCAGCTCACCCGAGGTGGAATAACTGGTGTCGATGACGAGGGCAAGCTCCTCGATTTTTTTGCTCTCCCGCGTTTCCAGCGGCTCGATGAGGGGTAGATTGCCGTAGACCGACAGGCCGTAGGTGTAGAAGTTCAGGTCGAACTCGTCCGGGTCGAGATGGACTTCCTCGCGGGTGACGCAGAACCGCCGCAGAAAGTCCCGGTAGCTCCGACGGCTTCGGTTGGCGGCCTTGACCTGCTCCTTGAGGGCGTCTGCCCCCTCTCCAGCCTCCTTGTCCCGCATTTCCAGCTCGGTCTGCATCCGCTCGCCGATCTTCTGCCACGTTTTCTGGGGCAGGGGAGTCGGCATCTGCTGGGGCTGTTCGGGGGCATCCTTCGGCCACAGGCGGTGGTCGTCGGTGTAGAATTCCCGTTCCAACTGGCGCAGAACGCCGGGCGTCTGGGTGATGAGCCAGCGGTAGGCGGGAGCGGCCGCGACGACCTTTCCCTCGGCGGCGATGGCTTCATAAGCCCGGCGGCGAACGTAGGTCAACGGACGCTGGACGCTCTTCTTGTTCAGATTGTCGAGGACATTTTCGACCGCGATGTCACAGGCTAAGTCCCACAAACGGCGGTCGCGACGCCCCCGCATCCAGAGGTGACGGAAGACACAGTGGAATACAGTGTGGAGATAAAGACGGTTCAAATACTTTGGGTTTTCCTGATAGAGCCGGAGCAGAGCCGTCGGCTGGTAGCAGAGAATCTGACCGTCAGTCGCCAGCACCCCGCACCGCTCGTCGGGCGTGGGGTTCAACGCGGACAAGGCCATATCGAGGAAGCGGAAGTCCAGATACAGCCCGCTCCGCACCACGGCCAGCACCTCGCCGCCCATTCGTGCCTGCCACTCCTCGTGTGTTTCGGGGCGTTTGGACTCAAACGGCTTGCGTGGGTCGAAGAATTTTTCTTTTTGGAGCAGTTGTGACACTTGGTCTCGTCACCTCCTAAAAATCAAAATCATAGCGTTTCTTTTTCGGCTTTGCGGCACGCTTCTGATATTCGGCATCCGCCAACAGAGCCGCCGCCGAAGCATTGTCTGCCTTGGCCGCGAGAACGGCGGCTTCGGCGAAGGCCTCCGGCGTCATCACATCCAGAGCCAGCAGAGCCTTGATGCCCTCGAGGTCTTGCGCCTTCAGAAGCCGGGTCAGGATGCGTCCGGTGTTGGCGGCGACGAATTCCCGGTAGGCGGCTTTGGCCGTTTCACTCAGCTGCCACGGCCAGCGGAGACGGTCGAAGCAGAGCATCGCCATAATATTGGCGTCGTCTGCGTCGTGTCCCTGCGGGAAAATTGCGTCGTATTCTGCCGGGAGGAATTTTTGATTCAGAAAACACTGTCTGTAATGATATCCCTGCCCCGAAAAGGTGTGCACCAGAATGTGGGCGGGCGTTTCCTCGAAGTCCTCCCAATAGGCGGGATACCACAGCCCGGCCAGCGGTGCGTCGCTTCCCTTGGGCTGGTAGATGCCCTCGACCGCCTCCGTGATGCTGTTGACGAGGGCGAACAGTCCGGTCGATTCGTCAGGCGCGGCCTGCACGAGGAGAGTGTCCAGCGCGAAGCAGTTCAGGAAAACGTCACTGCCGACGGTCAGCTCCTCCGCGCCCACCGTCAGCCGCCGGAGCTTCCGGCAGTTGTAGAAGGCACAGCTTCCGACCACCCGCAGAAATTCCGGAAGGGATATTTCTTCGACAAAATTACCGCAGATGGGGTGCAGGTCGGCCTTTTCGTCCAAAATCTGCGCCGCCCCGTCCTCGTCGACGGAATAGCGGAGCAGCTGCTCGGGTGCGGGAAGATTGCGCGGCTTCTCGGAGAAGCAATAATCGCCCAGCTCGGTGATGCGCAGCGGCGTGCCGTCCGGTGCAGGAACAGTAGATGGAAGAACGATGCACGGCTCGTCTCCGTAGACCCGGCATAAACGGACGGTATTATTTTGCAGGGGAAATACATCTAAATACATGATAGCCCTCGATAAAAAAACTGCTGCACAGCGCAGGCCATGCAGCAGTTCGATTCAAATACAATTACTGTGCGGCCTGCGCGAGACAATCGTCCATAGCGGTGAAAACAGCGTCACTCGTCATCGTGCTGCCGGTAATGGCGTCCACACCCGTCGTCGAGCCTGCGTTCAACAGCGAAGCGGCAAGGCTCTCAGCGGCTTTTCCGCCCAGTTCCGGGGTCTCGCCCGAGGCGTCGATGACGACATTCGTCACCTTGCCGCCCGTGATCGTCACCGTGACGGAAACATCGCTCAGACAGCCCTTCGCGCTGGAAGTATAGCTGCCGTCGGTGTAGGTCGCGGCATTGTCTGCGGCCGGGAGCGTCCCGGTGCTGGCGATATACAGGGACAGGACGATGCCGAGGATGACGTCCAAAATCACCATCAGGATGATGTTGCGGGTCAAATGCTTTTTCATAGCTTTGAATCTGCTCCTTTGGATGGGTTTACTTTGCAGGCTTGAAGCTGTCGCGCAGGGTTACGACACGGTTGTACACGCCGGGGTTCTTGGAATCGGGCGTGAAGAAGCCGGTGCGGACGAACTGGAACTTCTCGCCGGGCTGTGCGTTTGCCAGAGATTCTTCCAGCTTGCAGCCCTTGCGTGCAACGACACTCTCGGGGTTCAGGTAATCCTTGTAGTCGCTGCCGTCCGGGATGGCGTTCATGTTGGCCTCGGTGAAGAGCTTGTCGTACAGACGGACCTCGGCCTCCACGCAGTGTGCGGCACTGACCCAGTGGATGGTGCCCTTGACCTTGCGGCCATCAGCGGGGTTGCCGTTGCCGGTCTCGAGGTCGGCGGTGCAGTGGATGGCGGCGATGCTGCCGTCGGGGTTCTTCTCGACGCTCTCGCACTTGACGATATAAGCACCCATCAGACGGACTTCGCCGCCGACGGTCAGACGCTTGAACTTGGGAGGGGGAACCTCGGCGAAGTCCTCGTTCTCGATCCACAGCTCACGGGTAAAGGCGACCTTGCGGGTGGTGGTGTCGTTGGCCTCACGGTTGGGGTTGTTGGCGACGTCGAAGTACTCGGTCTTGTCCTCGGGGTAGTTGTCGACGATCAGCTTGACCGGGTCGAGGACTGCGATGCGACGCTGTGCGGTCAGGTCCAGCTCGCTGCGGATGCAGGCCTCCAGCTGGCGCATGTCGATCAGGTTGTCCGACTTGGAGATGCCGGCCTCGCGGACAAAGGTGAAGATGGAGGTCGGGGTGTAACCACGGCGGCGCAGACCGCACAGCGTCGGCATACGGGGATCATCCCAGCCGTCGACGATGCCCATCTCGACCAGCTCGCGCAGATAACGCTTGCTCATGACGGTGTTCGTCATGTTCAGGCGGGCGAACTCGCGCTGCTTCGGGAAGGAAGTGCCGAAGATGTTCTCAATGACCCAGTTGTACAGCGGGCGGTGGTTCTCGAACTCAAGGCTGCACATGCTGTGGGTGATACCCTCGATGGCGTCCTGAATGGGGTGTGCGAAGTCGTACATCGGGTAGATGCACCACTTGTTGCCCTGACGGTGATGCTCGGCATACTTGATACGGTAGATGGCCGGGTCGCGCATGTTCATGTTGGGGCTGGCGAGGTCGATCTTTGCACGCAGGGTCTTTTCGCCCTCCTTGAACTCGCCCGCACGCATCCGGCGGAACAGGTCGAGGTTCTCCTCGGGGGTGCGGTCACGCCACGGAGACGGGCGGGACGGCTTGCCTGCATCGTTGCCGCGGTATTCACGCATCTCGTCGCGGCTCAGGTCGTCAACGTAAGCCTTGCCCTCGTTGATGAGCTTCTCGGCGTACTCATAGCACTTGTCAAAGTAGTCGCTGCCGTAGAAGATGCCGCCCGTCGGGTCTGCGCCCAGCCAGTGCAGGTCCTCGATGATGCTGTTGACGTACTCTTCGCCTTCGCGGGCGGGGTTGGTGTCGTCCAGACGGAGGTTGAACTTGCCGCCGTACTGGTTCGCGATGGACCAGTTGATGTAGATGGCCTTCGCGCTGCCGATGTGCAGGTAGCCGTTCGGTTCCGGCGGGAAGCGGGTATGGATCTCGCTGACCTTGCCCTCGGCGAGGTCGGCGTCGATGATGTCGGTCAAGAAGTTTTTATCTGCCATGGTGGATTCTCCCCCTGTCAGGGCATCTCTGCCCGGAATTTACACTTTTACTAATACAGAGTATTTTACACCATTTTTCGCTCTGCTTCAAGGTGGAAACGCGAACTTTCGCTCCGTTCCCAGCGAAACACCTGATTTTTGTGCCGCGCGGGATTGACGAATCGCGCAAAAAAAGGTATACTATCTAGGTATCCATATCACGGGGTGTTGCGCAGTTGGTAGCGCGCCTGCTTTGGGAGCAGGAGGCCGCGAGTTCGAGTCTCGCCACTCCGACCAGAAATTGCACGTTGGTTCGATTTGAATTGACGTGCTTTTTTGTTTTGTTGGGGAAATGATGGGTAGTGTGCAAAAAAGAATTTTCAAATGAAAAAGGCTGCTCTTCATTAAGAAAATTTCATTCGCGGCGACCCTCAAATCTGTTGCTTTTTATCTGCACGAAGAGTATAATTTTTAGGCATGTTATTTTCTGAAGGAAGTGCAGAGAGTTGGCACTCTGCGCTGATTCGTGAAAAAATGATAAGGAGGGTCGGGAGTCTTTTGGTATAAAATGAGACTCCAACAAAAACATGGAACAACTTTTGATTTGCATGTCGGTCGCGCTGATCGCCGGACTGCTGATGTCGCGTCTGGCGAAGGCCATCAACCTGCCGGCGGTCACGTCCTATCTGGTGGCGGGACTGCTGCTCGGGCCGTTCTTTCTGGGTCGGCTGGGCTTGAGCGGGTTCGGTATCGGCTTCGGAAGCCTTGAGCAGGTGGACAGCTATTCCATCATCACGCAGGTCGCGCTGGGCTTCATTGCGTTCGTCATCGGCAACGAATTCCGTCTCAGCTCGCTGGAAAGCATGGGCAAGCAGGCCATCACGGTCGGTATTTTGCAGGCGGTCGTGACGACGCTGCTGGTCGATATCGCGCTGGTGGTGCTGCATCTGCTCCGCCCGGATGTTATTTCGATGGCGTCGGCGATCACGCTGGGAGCAATTGCAGCCGCAACTGCTCCTGCGGCGACTTTGATGGTCGTCAAGCAGTACAAGGCGGACGGCCCGCTGACTCATCTGCTGCTGATGGTCGTTGCAATCGACGACGCAGTGGGTCTGGTCCTCTTCTCGGCGTCGTTCGGCATCGCGAATGCGCTGGAACAGGGCCGTGTCGACCTTATCAGCGTCATCGTTGAGCCGATCGTTGAGATCGTATTCTCGCTGGGTTTGGGCGCGATCGCAGGTTTCTGCCTGAATCAGCTGGAGGTTTACTTCCACTCCCGTTCCAAGCGTATGAGCCTGTCCGTTGCGTTCGTTCTGCTGACGGTCGGCTTGTCGATGGTGACCTTTGAGATCGGACCTGTCCACTGCGGTTTCTCACTGCTGCTGGTCTGCATGATGACCGGCACGGTCTTCTGCAACATCTGCCCGACTTCGGACGAGCTGATGGATCGTCTTGACCGCTGGGTCTCGCCCATCAACATCCTGTTCTTCGTCCTGTCCGGCGCAGAGCTGGACCTGAAGATCCTCTCGAACCCGATGGTCCTGCTCATCGGCGTGGTGTACATCGCGGCACGTTCGCTGGGCAAGATCTCCGGTTCTTACATGAGCTGCCGCCTGACGAAGTGCAGCCAGAACATCCAGAAGTATCTGGGCATCACCCTGTTGCCGCAGGCAGGCGTCGCACTGGGCATGGCTGCCGAAGCCGCAGAGTTGTCGGACGGCCACATGGTGCGGAATGTCGTCCTCTTCTCGGTACTGGTGTATGAGTTGGTTGGCCCGACCCTCACCAAGCTGTCTCTGACCGCTGCCGGCGAAATTCGCCCGGAGGGAAAGACCAACGCCCGTACCGCAAACAAGCCCGAACAGCCCGTTTCCCTGAACTAAAAGCCTTCTCCAAAGCACACTCGGTAAGCGATCAATAAGCCCCCGTCAAACCTAAAAAGAGAGCACCTCGAAACCGA
>CAVJGY010000034.1:0-8094 GCA_963648915.1 Acutalibacteraceae bacterium
TATCTGTGCAGTGCTGTTTATCATCCTTGCTGTCGTAAAAAACATTCGATGGAACATGGCTCTGCAGAAGGCGGCTGAGAATGGTGATTCCACTCCCCGTACCTCGGCACAGCAAACCTACGAAGATGACATGATTGAATATCGTCAGGCGCAGACCACACATGACGCTAATATTCAGAGCTACAATGCACAGCTGCGCAGCAATGAGCGTTCTCAAACAACACTTCAATTCAACATTGACAATGCGCAGGAGTACATTGATAAATCTGTTCTGAACAGCATCGATCCGTATAATGTTTACAATGCTCGTGCGGACATGTATGTCACCACCGATTATAAGATCCTGCCGGGCATGGACTATCAGAACCCTGATTACACCAGCTCTGTCCTGAGTGCCTATTCTTCTCTGCTGACGAACCAAGAAAATATTTCTGCCATTGCAGAAAAGTTCGACATGGAAGAGCGTTACATGCGTGAGTTGATCGGTGTCGGCAGCGATACTTCGACCCGTCTGCTCACCATCAACGTCAACGCCGATTCTGAGGAAAACGCTGACGCGATTCTGGACGCTATGCTCGAGCGTCTGGAAAGCCTGTATGACACGATCGAGTCCACCGTCGGTCACCACAATATCACCCTGCTTTCCCGCACCAGCAGTGTTACTGTTTCTACCAGCCTGCGCGATCAGCAGCAGGCTACCCGCGACAACATGACCGACCTCCAGAACCAGATGACGAGCCTGAAAGCCGACCACGACATGCTGGAGCAGTACATCGAAAAGGCCGACAAGGACCTCGACGCTCTCGAAGTCCCCGAAGACCCGGGCGACGGCACTTCTTCCCCGATCAAGTTTGCTATCATTGGTTTTGCACTGGGCATCATTCTGGTCGCAGGCGTTGCTGTTGTGAAGTTCCTGACGGCAGGTCTGGTCTACTCTGCAAAAGACCTCAAGTCCAACTGCAATCTGCCCATCCTCGGCGTTCTGGCGAAGGACACCACCAAGAAGGCAACCAAGTTTGACGCAATGCTCAACCAGATGGAAGGCCGTCCGGATGGCAGCCACGATGACGAAACGGTTCGCCTGATCGCTGCCACCATCGCCAGCCGTGCACCCAAGGCAGAGCGCATCCTTGTCACGGGCGATCTGTCCGCTGAGAAGCTGTCCGCTCTGACCGCAGAGCTTCAGACTGCCGATACCCTTCGCAGCCGCAAGCTGACCTCTGCAGAGAGCGTGCTGGTCTCCTCCATTGCTGTCCTCGAGGTCAACGTTGCCGACGCAGTGGTTTTGGTCGCCGACTGCAACAGCTCCCGCTATAACGGCGTGAACGACCAGAAGGAGCAGATCACCCGTCTGGGCAAAGAGATCCTCGGCTGCGTGGTCTACGAATAATCACTTCAACGCTTCGATCAGTCCTTCGGCCGCCAGCTGTCCGGCATAGAGAGCCTCATTGAGGTTGTTTCCGTGTCCGCCGATCTCAATGAGCAGGCTTCCGGTCGTCAAGTCCTGATTATAGAACCGATACCCCAGCAGGACGGAGCGGGTGAACCCCGGGTACATCCCTTCCATCGCCTTTTCCCATGCGGCGGCAAAGTGAAGATTCTGCCGCCAATTCGGGAGCTTGACCGTTGTGCCGTTATCACTGCCGCAGATGATCATGACCTGCGCGGCCTGCCGTCCATTGATGGTGCAGACCGGGGACATCCGCGAACCGCTTTCCGTCTCGATGGCATCGCGGTGAACGTCCAGAACGATCTTGATGCTGGGGTACTGCGCCAGATATTCCTGAACGACGGCCCGGCTGTTGGAATAGCTTCCGGTGTAGCTGGGGTAATCGTTCAGGGTCTCGTCATGGAGGGTGTTCAGCCCGGCGGCGTTCAGAACGTCGGTCATCACCCGCCCTACAGCGCACATGTTAATATTTCGGTCGGTGCTTCGCGACCCGTCCTCCGGCGAAAACCAAAGCCCGTCTGACAGTCGATAGTCCTCGGTGGCGTGGGTGTGCATGATGAGCACCTGCGGCTCGGGACTGTTCCATTCAACGGTAAACGGCAGTGGGTTTTCGATCTCTGCCGCGATCTCCGCCGCCGAAACTCTGGTATTATTTTTGATGCTGCCCGCACCGCACGCGATGAACTTTTCACCGCTGCCCTGCGGGTAGTTTTTTTCAATGACCGTTCCGGCGTTTTCGGGCTTGGCGGTGTCGTCCTGCAGGGCAACCAGATAATTCTCGATGCTCTGCGGATTCGCTGCTGGCTCTGCGGTCGGTTCGGACTCTGCAATTGGCTCACTTTCGGCTTCCGGAGGTGCTTCTGCCGATTGAGAGGCTGCGACCGACATCGACTTCCGGCTCAGGGAAAGAGCCGTCTGCGCCGCCGGGAGAGGCCCGGCAAGGGTCGCCGCTAAAATCAGAACGATTCCGTGAGCGAAGAAGGTCAGCACCAGCAGCAATCCGGCCGCGGCCAGCAGAGGGAAGGCTCGTCCTTGTTCTTCTTCCGGGTCACAGTTGCGGCGCATGGCAGATTCCTCCCTTCTTCTGAGCCTTATGCCATCCTATGCGCCACGTTTGGTTTTCAGAATCACCCGGTCAGCCAACAGAGCTGTGCGATACTCAGCCGGGGCTGCAACGCCCGGTTGATGGCCGCACCTAATAACGCTGCACCGTGTGAAATTACGCTGTCCAGCTCACGGGGCGTCACCACGAGATTTTTGCTCTCTTCGGATTCCATCAGGGTCGGGATGCCCGCCGCAATGACTGGAACGCCCATCTGCGCCGCGTTGAGATGCTTGGTACTGTCCGGCTGGGCGGGGCAAAGTCCGGTATCCGAAAACTGCATCGTCCGCCCGAGACGATGTGCTTCCATCGAGCAAAGGCTATCCACACAAATCAGTGCCGCCGGGTGCAGCTCCCGCACCAGTGCGCCCGCGAGCTGCTGCAAGGTCAGCCCGGTCGCGGCGGAAACGCCCGGCGCAACGGCCGCGACCGGACGGATTCCCGGGACAGGGACGCGCTTGACCCCCATCGTGACGAAAATTTTCTGCACCGTGCGTGGGCCGAGGGCGTCCGCCGTCACCCGGCGATTCCCGACCCCCAGCACCAGCACCGGCCCTTCGGCGGGCAGGAGAGCGCGCAGCTCGTTCGCCGCCGTCTCGATGACCTCCTCGTCCCGCTCGTCCAGCACATTCACGCTGGGCGTTTCGAGGGTCACATACCGCCCCTTCGGGCGTTCCAAGTCGTCCCGGGAGATCTCGACCCGGGTGATGGTGACGCTTCCGCTCCGGGTCACCGCCATCCGCACACCTGCCGCCTCTGCCGTCCGTGCGGCGGTATACAGCTCATCTGCCATGTCCGTATATCGCATTTTGCCGCTCCTTTTTCCATTTTTCCGTCTCTCAGACCCTTTCAGTATGGGAATTTTCAAACTTTTTGAAACAAAAATCGAAAAAAGGCTTGCGTTGGTACGGTAAATATGGTATCATAAGGTGCGCTGTTATAGGTAGCCAAGGAGGTGGAACGAATGCCTAACATCAAATCTCAGAAGGACCGCGTCGTGCAGGCTGCAGCTGAGCAGGCTCACAACAAGGCCATTAAGACCAACCTGAAAACAGTCGTCAAGAAGGCAGACGCTGCCATCGATGCGAATGCCGCTGACAAGGACGCAACCGTCCTGGCTGCTGTTTCCGCGATCGACAAGGCTCGCGCTAAGGGTGTCATCAAGAAGAACACCGCTTCTCGCAAGATCAGCCGTATGGCCAAGCGTGCTAACAAGAACGCTTGATCTAGTTCCTGATCGCGTATTCGATTGACGAATGACGAACAAAACCCCTGCATCGGCAACGGTGCGGGGGTTTTTGTCTTTTCTGCACCGCTTGACAACCGAGAAAAAGCCGATACAATAAAGATACCAATACTCCCACCCGTATGGAGGTTTTAAGACATGAAACAGTGTATGGACGCCGACAACCTGCATCGTCGGCTGAAAAAAATCATCGGTCAGGTACAGGCCATCGACCGGATGGTGGACGAGGACGTCCCCTGTGAGGACATTCTGTCCCAGATCAACGCGGCAAAATCCGCCCTGCACAAGTGCGGCCAGATCGTGCTGGAGGGACACATCCAGCACTGCGTCCGGGACGGCTTGGAGCACGGCGACGCCGACAAGACCATTCAGGACTTCACCAAAGCGGTCGAGCGGTTCGCAAATATGGGCTAAACAAAGGAGCTGCCTTCGGGCAGCTTTTTTGTTTGTCCTCTTGACAACCAATACCCCTATTGGTATAATACGGTCGAAGCATGTACCTATACCCCCATATGTATCAAGAGGAGGAGTCGAGAGGATATGAAACGCCTTTGTGAAAAACTGGAACAGCTGCTCGAGCTGGGCGGCACGAAAAAGGACATCACCCTGCTGGTGATCTCCGGCGTCGCGCTGGTGCTCAGTCTGCTGGGTGTCCAGCCGTTCCCGTTCAACATTTCGTGGGTCGCCATCGTGCTGTGCGGCGTTCCCATCATTCTGGAGGCCTTCATCGGCTTGGTGACGGCCTTCGACATCAAGGCCGACGTGCTGGTCTCGCTGGCACTCATCGCGTCCGTTTTCATCGGTGAGGACTTCGCCGCCGGAGAGGTGGCCTTCATCATGCAGCTGGGCGGTCTGCTGGAGGAGCTGACCGTCGCAAAGGCCCGGGCAGGCATCGAGAAGCTGGTGCATCTGACCCCGCAGACGGCGCGTGTGCTGAAAAACGGTGCGGAGAGCATCATCCCGGCCGAACAGGTTCAGGTCGGCGACAAGCTCCGCGTCCTGCCCGGCGAGACCATCCCCGTCGATGGCATCATCACCGCAGGTCAGACCTCCATCAATCAGGCCGTCATGACGGGCGAATCTCTCCCCGTTGACAAGACGGTCGGCGACGAGGTGTCCAGCGGCACGGTCAACCAGTTCGGCGCATTCGAGATGACCGCCTCCAAGGTCGGCGAGGACAGCTCCATCCAGCGGATGATCCGTCTGGTGCAGTCTGCCGACGCAGGCAAGGCGAAGATCGTCGGTCTGGCCGACCGCTGGGCGACCTGGATCGTCGTCATCGCATTGACAGCCGCCGCCATCACATGGGCGGTCACGGGACAAATCATCCGCGCCGTCACGATCCTTGTCGTGTTCTGCCCCTGCGCTCTGGTTCTTGCAACGCCGACCGCGATTATGGCCGCCATCGGCAACGCCACCAAGCACGGCTTCCTTGTCCGTGAGGGCGACGCGCTGGAACGTCTGGCGCGGGTCAAGGTGATGGCCTTCGACAAAACGGGCACGCTGACTTACGGCACGCCCGAAGTCGTGGCCTGCAAGAGCCTGACCGATTCTCTCAGCGATGCAGAGCTTTACCGTCTGGCGGCATCGGCGGAACAATTCTCGGAGCACCCGCTGGGAAAAGCCATCGTCACCTGCTGCAAGAAGCAGGGTGAGGCACTCGGCTCTGCGGTCAACTTTGCGATGATCCCCGGACGCGGCGTTTCTGCGGTCGTTCAGGGCAGGCATGTCCTCGCGGGCAACGCAGAACTTCTGACCGAGCACAGCGTCGCGTTTACTGCTCCGGCCGAGGTGGAATCTTATCTCGCACAGGGTTCAACCGTCACCTATGTCGCCGTTGATGGCGTGTTTGCGGGCTTCCTCGCCCTGTCCGACACTCTGCGTGAAGAGAGCGCGTCCATGATCGACCAGCTGTCGGAGCTGTCCGTTCGTCCCGTCCTGCTGACGGGCGACCACGAGAACGCCGCCCGCGCCATTGCAGGAAAGCTCCACATCGCGGACGTCCGATTCAACTGCCTGCCGCAGGATAAGCTGACCGCCATCGACCAGTTGCAGTCCAGCGGTGAGCCGGTCTGCATGATCGGCGATGGCATCAACGACGCACCGGCTCTGAAAAAGGCCGAGGTCGGTATCGCGATGGGCGCAGTCGGCAGTGACATTGCAGTGGACGCCGCCGACATCGCCCTCGTGGATGACGAGGTGAAGGAACTGCCCCACCTTATCGCCCTGTCCAAGCGGATGATGACGACTATCCACCTGAACCTGACCTTCTCCATGACCCTGAACTTCGTCGCTATCGTGCTGGCCATCACGGGCATCCTGAACCCGGTCGTCGGTGCGCTCGTCCATAACGCTGGCTCGGTGCTCGTCATCATCAACTCTGCATTGCTTTTGAATTGGAGGAAAAACTAATATGACTATCGTAATGCTGATCGTCGGTCTGCTCCTCGCGGGTGCTGGCCTGTACTACCTCTCCCAGAACAAAAACGACCCCGAATCCCGGAAAATCTACGGCATCACCACGGGAATCGGCGTCATCGTTGCCATCGTCTCTGCAATTTTTCTTGTGATGGGCTAAGCTTTAGTTCTGGTCGTGGCTCTTGCCGAACCATGAGCAGACCACACCGCAGACCAAGCTGGTCGTAACGCCTGCCGCCGCTGCGGTCAGTCCGCCCGTGAGGATGCCGATTACACCCTCTTCGGCAATGGCTGTCCGGACGCCCTTTGCCAGCAGGTGGCCGAAGCCCAACAGCGGCACGGTCGCACCACAGCCTGCAAACTCGGCCAGCGGCGCGTACCAGCCCAAGGCCGACAGCACCACGCCCGCCACAACGTATCCGGTCAGGATGCGGGCAGGGGTCAGTCCGGTCAGGTCGATGAGAAGCTGGCCGAGGACGCAGATCAGCCCGCCGACCACGAACGCCCAGAAATAATTCATCGTTCTATCCTCATTTCTTTGTGATATCAGCATCCCGGCCCGCGCAGTTCTATCAGATGCGCAATGGCCGGGATGCTTTCTTTTTGCAGAAAGGTCGTCTGACTCATCAGCGCACCTGTCGCGATAAAAAGCACCCGTTTCAGGCTTTTCCGGGTCAGGCGGGGCAGGATATGCCCACAGAGCACCGCCGCACTGCATCCCGGGCCAGAACCGCCGCTCTTCACGGTCTGCTCGCTGGCGTCGTAGAGGAGACAGCCGCAGTCCTGATGGTTCTTCATCACGACCCCCTCGGCGGTCATCAGCTCCCGAAACAGACCGCTTCCGACCTGTCCGAGGTCACCCGTATAGATGGCGTCGAAGTCCTTCGGCTCTGTGCCCGTGTCGTTCAGGTAGTGAAGCAGGGTTGAGGCCGCAGCGGGTGCCATTGCCGCGCCCATGTTGTTGATGTCTTTAATCTGATAATCCTGCACCCGGCCGAAGGTCACGGCGTGAATGCCGACCCCCTCGCCTGTTGGGTGGAGCAGACACGCACCGGCGGCGGTGGCCGTCCATTGTGCGGTGGGCGTCCGGACTGCGCCATAACTGAGCGGCGTCCGGAACTGACGCTCTGCCGCGCAGAAATGGCTGGACGTCATGGCAAGCAGGCCGTCGGCCATCCCCGCACTGCACAGGCACGCGCCCAGTCCCAGCGTCTCGGCCATCGTACTACATGCGCCGAACACCCCCGCAAAGGGGATGCCCAGCTCCCGCAGGGCATAATTCGAGGCCGTACACTGCGCCTGCAAGTCTCCGGCAAGGGCAAGGCTGACCTGTTTTTCGGTGGTCTGGGCTTTTTTCAGACAGAGCCGTGCCGCCCGCACCAGAAGCTTCGTCTCAGCGGCCTCCCAGCTGGCTTGGCCGAGCAGGTTGTCCGGGTTCAGCTCGTCAAAGCAGGCCGCGAGAGGGCCTTCGCCCTCCTTTTTGCCGCCCACCGCCGCACTGGACGCGATGACGGGCGGAACAGCAAAGCAAAGGGTGTCTCCGTGTCGTGCTGCCATTGCAGATTTCCTCCGTTCAGGGCTGTTTTTCTCTGGATTTTGTGTTATACTATTCTTTCGCCGGGATGCCGCAATTTTTTCGGCTTCTCATGCGTATTGTAGATATAGACCGGATTTCGGCGGTCAGGCGGGCGCGCCCATCAGCCAGAAGATGCACCCATAGACCACCGCCGCCAGTGTTCCATACACGATGACCGGGCCTGCGATGGTGAACATCTTCGCACCTGTCCCCAGCACCCGGCCCTCGGCCTTGAACTCGATCGCCGCGCTGACGACGGCATTCGCAAAGCCCGTAATGGGCACGAGCGAGCCTGCACCCGC
>CAVJGY010000034.1:8180-10123 GCA_963648915.1 Acutalibacteraceae bacterium
CCGCGAGTTTCTGGTACAGTCCGAAGGTCGTCAAAACCGCCGAGAGGACAATTAAAGTGCAGCTCGTCAGCGTTCCGGCCAAGTCCGGCTCGAGTCCCTTCGTCAGATACCACTGCCGGAGCACCTCACCCAGCAGACAGATGCCTCCGCCCACGCAGAACGCCCATAGGCAATCCTTCCCCAAGGGGGAGCTTGGCCCGGCGCGTTTGACCCGGCGGGCATATTCCTGTGCCGATAGTTTCATCCCATTCGCCTCCGGAGACAGCGTTCCCGTTTGAGGCTTCGATTATGCAAAAGGAAGGTTTTTCTATGAATCAGTCTTATCATCCGAATCCGCACCGCCGCCGGATGAGCCGCGCGGAACTCAAGCGTCGCCGCCGTCAGCGTGCCATCCGCCGTGTCGGTGGCCTTGTCCTTGTGGTCTGTCTGGTGGTGGGCGTGGTGTCGTTCGTCCTGACCCGCCGCAACAGTGTTCCCAGTGCAGAAGCGGCTTCGCCCGTTTCCAGCTCGTCCAGTACAGCAAGCCCGGCGGCATCGGCAGAGAACACCGCCGCTTCCTCTGCGGCATCTCCGGCCTCGTCTGAACCCGAGAACACCACGCCGGACAACGCCCTCGGCCTGACTGCCGCCGAAGCGCAGGCGATTCTGAACGACCCGCTGATGATCTTAGTCAACCACGACAACAAGATGCCGGACAACTACACCTTCGACACCAAGGAGTGCGGCTCGTCCACTGCCGTGAACAAGACCCTCCAGACCGTGGCCTGCGACGCATTCCTCGAGATGCAGAAAGCCGCTGCCGCCGACGGTGTGACCGTCTGGATGCAGAGCGGCTACCGCAGTGTGAAGTACCAGACGAATCTCTACGAGAAAAAGACCCAATACTACCGTGACAAGGGCTACGACGAGGCTACCGCCAAGGAGATGGCCGCCGCCGTCGTCAACCCGCCGGGCAACTCTGAGCACAACTGCGGCCTTGCCGCCGACCTGAACAGCCCGGAGCACACCGGACTGGACGAAGGCTTCGAGAACACCGCCGCCTTCCGCTGGCTGTGTGAGCACGCGGGCGATTATGGCTTCATCCTGCGCTATCCGAAGGGTGCGGAGGACAAGACCGAGATCACCTACGAGCCGTGGCACTGGCGGTATGTCGGCACGGAAAACGCCGCCCGGGTCAACGCCAGCGGCCTCTGCTTTGAGGACTACATCGCGGCGGTGCAGACCATCGCCGCCAAGGGCTGAAAAACCGGGTGAAGAAAGGGTAAAAATTCTTCGCTTTGTTTGCATTTCTATCCACGTTATGATAAGATAACTGTGATCTGCCGTTTCTCTCTGCTTTGGATTTTTCCGCGATTCGGCAGACACGCTTGAAAACACAAAAGAAGGAATATTTCATGATGAATCATTCTAAACTGTTTGCTGCGGCGACTGCCGCCGTTTTGAGCTGCGCACTGCTGGCAAGCTGCGGCTCTTCCTCTTCCAGCACCTCTTCGCAGGCGGCTTCCTCGGAAGCTCCGTCCTCGTCCTCGCTGGCCTCGGTGTCCAGTGTCCTGCCCGATGACAGCACCAACGGCACGGCCGAGCTGGACGATGTGGTGGACACCCTGCTCGAGTCCAACCCCATCTCCAACCAGTTCGAGATCACCGCGATGAACATCGAGTACGATTTCGGCCTGAAAGCCGAGGACGTCACCACCTATAAGGGCATCAAGAGCAACGACAACGGCGATGCCGGTCTGGTGCTCGTCATCCAGCCCGCCGCAGGCAAGGCACAGAACATCACCGATGCTCTGACGACCTATCAGGAGGATCAGGTGGCCTTCTACGGCAACTACTCCGAGTTCGCACAGGCACAGTCCAACGTCGAGAACGCCGTCATTTCCGGCAACGATGACCTTGTTGTGATGGTGATCGCCTCCAACGAGTGCAGTGCTGACCTGAAG